>NZ_JBIQFG010000080.1:0-4712 GCF_045369345.1 Ureibacillus sp. 179-F W5.1 NHS
AAGCCATCTAATCGCCGCTTAAAATAGGTGGCGAACTCCCTTTTAATTAAACTGTCTACTTTATAGGGTTCAGTTCAGACCTTTTTTCAAGTGTCTTTCTTATAGGGTACATTTTAATTTGTGCTGACTTTATTGTTAAATGGGAAGATTAAGATACTTTTTTCAAAATGCTTTTAGGAAACTTATTCATAATGATATTCATAAGCAACTTTTCTTCAGCTGTAAAGGCTGGTAAACCGATTGTACGGTATACAAGTTGAAATTGACCATATTCTAAATACCACTCTTTTGCCGGCAACTCTATATGTTGCTGACCGTATTCTTTATACGTCTCATAAACCTCTTTTATTATATATGGATTTTCAATGAAATTCGCCTTTTCCTCCGAAAATGCACTATGCCCATAATGCTCATTCCACAATGACTCTACTTCAGCTAATAAATATTGCAATGCATCGGCATTAACAAACTGTTTTCTTTCATTTAATTCGTATATAAAAAAAGCTGCAACATTTTGAGCACTATAAATATTTCCCATTTAACAACACTCCTTGAATGAAAATTTACTAACCTCGTATAAGAAAACTAAAGTGGCAACGTGTATCGGTTCTTATTAAACCAAGTATAATAAGCAATCTTTATAATGTCAATAAAACAAATAAAATTACTAGGTTTTAAAAAATCAACAGCCCCATGAATGGCATAAATAGCGAAAACGACTTTCACCAATGAATGCTAATTGTCGTTTTCATCATCAACTTTTATAATGCAGCGTTTGTTTCCGTTACCCCTTCAACCGCTTTTGATAATGCTTGATCCAAATCTGCAATAATATCTTCAACAGCTTCTAGGCCGACTGATAGGCGAATGAGCTCTTCTGAAACGCCGGCAACCTTTAACTCTTCAGGTGATAATTGTTGATGAGTAGTTGATGCTGGATGGATAATTAATGATTTTGCATCCCCTACATTTGCCACGTGGGAAAATAATTGAACGTTATCGATTACTTTACTTCCCACTTCTCGTCCACCTTTAATGCCAAATGTAAGCATTGATCCGTAGCCGTTTTTCAAATATTTTTTCGCTAATGAATGCGATGGGAAATTTTCTTTCCCTGGATAGTTTACGTATTCCACGAATGGGTGGCTTTCAAGATATTCCGCAACTTTTAATGCATTTTCACCATGCTTTGTATAACGCAAATGAAGCGTTTCTAACCCTTGTAGGAAGTTAAATGCACTATCAGCACTTAATGTTGGACCAAAGTCACGTAATAATTGAACACGAAGCTTTGTGGCAAATGCAGCCGTAGCCGTGTCAATTCCATAACGTAAACCATGGTAAGACTCATCTGGCTCTGTGAATCCTGGGAATCGACCTTGTGTCCAATCGAATTTACCAGCATCAACAACAACGCCTCCGATTGTCGTTCCATGACCGCCAATCCATTTCGTTGCTGAATGGACAACAACATCCGCGCCAAACTCAATCGGGTTACATCCGTATGGGGATGGGAATGTATTATCGATGATTAACGGAAGACCATGCGCATGAGCAATTTCCGCTATTCTCTCAATATCTAAAATGTTTAAACTAGGGTTCCCAACTGTTTCTGCATAAATTGCCTTTGTCTTATCTGTAATAGCAGCCTCAAAGTTTACTGGGTCCCTTTCATCTACAAAGGTTGTTGTAATTCCATAACGCGGTAAAGTATTTGCGAATAAATTATACGTGCCGCCGTATAATGAACCAGCTGATACGATTTCATCTCCTGCACCAGCTATGTTTAAAATAGAAAAGGCAATGGCAGCAGCACCAGATGATAATGCAACAGCTGCAGTTCCCCCTTCTAGTAAAGCAACTCGTTGCTCAAAAACGTCTACAGTTGGATTCATGATGCGAGAATAAATGTTTCCTGGTTGTTCTAGTGCGAACAATTGGCGTGCATGCTCCGTATTTTCAAAAGCATAGGCCGTTGTTCGGTAAATTGGTACTGCAATTGCTCCTGTTACAGGGTCTGGTTTTTGACCGCCATGAAGCAATTGGGTTTCCGGACGTTGTTGTGACATGTTTCTTCCTCCTAATATAGTATCGATGGGCGATCTTAGTATGAGGAGGACCTTTTGGAAAAACAAAAAGCCCTCTTCTAAAGAAGAGGGCTGCAAGCTGCAATTTTTCCTCCCCTTATCTTTCAGATCTAATCAAAATCTGTAGGAATTAGCACCTTTGCGTATTCACGCTGGTTGCTGGGCATCATAGGGCCTAGTCCCTCCGCCTCTCTGGATAAAGGTATTTGATTCATGTTCCATCGTTGAATTCACTATAAATCATAGTGATTTACTTGTCAATAATCTTTTTTAATTTTTCGAAACTTCTTATAGAATCATAGAGTATACTATAAATACATCTTTATGGAAAGGAGCCTTTTGTTTTTGTTATATCCTATCATTCTCGTCCTTATATTCGGTTATTTCATTGGTTGTTTACATGGATCCAATGTGGCTAAACTTTTATCGGGCGTTAACTTAAAAGAAGTTGGCCATGGTAATGCAGGTGCATCAAACGCAACGTTATCCCTTGGATGGAAGTATGGGGTTCTTGTTGCTTTAATAGATATCGGAAAAGGTGTATTGGCAGTTGTTTTACTTCGAGTCATTTTAACGAATTTTACCAATTTTTCGAGTGGCCAAATTTCAATTTTACTTTATTTAATCGGAGCTGCCGTTATACTCGGGCACAACTTCCCGGTTCATATGAAATTTCGAGGCGGAAAAGGAACAGCATCTCTAATTGGCATTTTCATTGCACTCGATTGGAAATTCGGTTTAATGGCTGTTCTTGCCCTTGTTGTTACTTCCCTACTAACGAATTACCTAATTATTGGCGTATTTGTTTTGTATATCTTTTTTGGCGTAACTGCGCTACTAATCGAGCCAACGATTTGGCCATTTTTAATCGCCCTTACTCTATTCTTAATTGCTCTGTATCTCCATGTGGAAAATGTAAAGCGATTACGTATCGGGTCGGAACCAAAAATTACATCCGCCTTTAAGAAAAACTAAACAGATTCCCATTAGTAGTGAAGGTTCCCCTTTTGTAAATCATGTTAAAATATACTAATATAGCCCTAAAGAGTATTTTCTCTTTAGGGCTATATGTTATAAGAGGAAATACATATTTAAAAGGGGAGGAAAAGGAAATGTCAGCAAAGGATTTATTACGTAGTCATTCATCTGTTCGAAAATATACAGGTGAACAAATACCGAAAGAAACGGTAATCGACTTAATTCAAACTGCACAAATGGCTGCGAGCTCACATTTTGTACAAGCATATAGCGTCATTTGGGTGACAGATGAAGAAAAGAAACAAAAGCTTGGTGAGCTGTCTAATAATGAGTTCCAATTTAAAACAGCAGGCGCTGCATTTTTATTCTGCGTCGATTTTAAACGTCTACAAGTTGCTGGACAAAAACATGGAGTCGACATTGTGGCAGATAGTGCGGAAAATGTAATAGTCGGTGTGGCGGATGTTGGCATTTTTGCCCAAAATTTCGTTATTGCTGCTGAAGATGCTGGTTATGGCATTTGTTATATTGGTGGCGCTCGAAACAATCCAAAAGAAATTAGTGAACTATTCAATTTACCGGACTATGTTTTCCCATTGTTTGCTATGACGATCGGAACTCCGACAAAACGTAACGAAACAAAACCACGTCTTCCAGTTGAAGCGATTTTACATGAAAATGATTATAACGCGGAAAAATACGATACGTTACTAGATGAATACGATGCAACGATGGAAAACTATTATGCAAGCCGTAGTTCGAATCAAAAAATGTCTAATTGGACAAAACAAATGGCTGATTTCTTAGTTGAACAAAGAAGACCGTTCATTAAAGAATTTTTAGCTTCAAAAGGTTTCAATTGGAAATAAATAAACCTTTTTATTAACCAAATTAAAAACCTGACAGATCTAAAGAAATTTGTGGACTTACCCCTGTCAAGTAGACAACTTTAAAAAGACTAAGCAGCCATCTGGTGTCGATATTCTATCGGTGCCAGGTGGTTGAGTCTTTTTTGGAATCGTTGGAAGTTATAAAAGTAAATATATTGTTCAACAGCTTGTCTAATTTCTTCTTCGGAATTGTCGTTTAATAGATACAATCACTCGCTTTTAAATTGTGAGAAAAATGTTTCCATACAAGCATTGTCATGGCAGTTACCTTTGCGTGAATGGCTACCAATCATCCCGAGCTGTTCTACTTTTTGGTGATACTTAATAGATGTGTATTGGAAGCCTTGATCCGAGTGGATGATGCTACGATACACATTTCTTTTTGTCGTTAATTCATGTAATGTGTCCATTACTAATTCTAAATCGTTTCGCTCACCTATTTTCCATGCGACGATTTCGTTGTTATATAAATCTTGTACTGCTGATAGGTATAGAAAGCCACTTTTAGTAGGTAAATATGTAATATCCGTAACGAGTACCTCTTTTTCTGTACGTTCTTTAAATTTACGGTCTAACACATTATCGAATACACGTGAAATACGATTTCCTCACACACGACGTTTTTTACGGATAATCGATTGGATACCTAATTCACTCGATACACTTTTTTATGATTTACCGGCTCTATAATATTTGTTGGGGTTTAAAAAAATTTCATAAATAAAAAAGCACGTAATCACCGATTTCTATATACTTG
>NZ_JBIQFG010000081.1:0-4486 GCF_045369345.1 Ureibacillus sp. 179-F W5.1 NHS
AATATAAAAATATAGATGTTCGGGTCGCATAAATTAGGAGTGAGCTAAATGCTCACCCCAACATTTGACTTAGAACCCATTTTTATAGTGAAGTCTCTTACTTTTCAAAAGCTATTTGAAAGTTTGAGCATACAAGTCCAAATTTCAGCGTATAGTAGTGCAAAAGGATGCAAAAGGCGGTGTCAAAGTTTGAAACGATGGATTGCACTAGGTGTTATTTTATTAGGTTGTTTAGGTCTGGTCGTGTATGAGACAAGCGCTTCAGACCGCAGTTTCTTTTTACCAGAACCATTAGGTGGGGTGAAGATTGTTCTCGATGCTGGACATGGTGGGATTGATGGAGGTGCATCATCAGGGGAAGTAGTTGAAAAGGATGTAACTCTTGCCATAACTCAAAAAGTGGCAAAGCAACTAAAGCGTTTAGGAGCCGAAGTTGTTCTAACTCGTTCGACAGATGGCGATGCTTTGGAGGAACATGCACCAAGTGAAGAGTTTTCAACATTACGAGAAAGAAAGAAGCAAGACATTTTTTTACGGTCTAATTTAGTAAAGTCCAACAAACCTGATATTTTTGTAACAATTCATGCCAATGCGATTCCTGAGGAGAAGTGGCGAGGAGCTCAAGTTTTTTATCATAAAGATGGACATCCTAATAGTGAGCTGTTAGCTAAATCGATTCAAACAACAATTAAAGATTCACTACAAAATACTGAACGTGAAGCGTTGGCGATAAAACAAATTTACCTTTTGAAAAAAGCGGAAGTGCCAGCAGTATTAGTAGAAACTGGTTTCTTAAGCAATAGTGAAGAACGGGAGCTTTTATCGAGCGAAGACTATCAAGAAAAAATGGCGAAAGCAATTGTAGATGGAATAGAAAGTTACGTTAATCTAGAATTCGAATGATTTGGAAATTCCAATTACTATAAATAAACAAGCTGTATGATATACTAACATTGGAAGCAAATATAGGGGAGTGTTTCAAGTGATAAATGAACAACAAGTCCGTGAAATATTAGGACAATTACAAGATCCTTTTTTACATAGAACGTTTGCAGAAACAAATGGTATTACAAACGTATCCATTAAAGAAGAGAAAAATCATGTAAGTGTTAAAGTAGCCATTGCTAAAACAAATACACCAGAACAAATGCAATTACAAATGAAAATTGTAGAGCTTTTAAAAGAGGCTGGCGCAAGTTCTGTAGGGATTCGTTTTGAAGAATTATCACCGGAAGTTTTAGATAGCTTCCGTGGTCAAGCTACAGAAGCGGAAGTCCACGATATATTGTCACCGCTATCAACAGTTCAGTTTATTGCCATTGCATCTGGTAAAGGTGGGGTTGGGAAATCTACAGTATCTGTAAACTTAGCTGTAGCGTTAGCTCGACTTGGCAAAAAAGTTGGTTTGATCGATGCGGATATTTATGGTTTCAGTGTACCTGATATGATGGGAATTCAAGATATGCCTGTAGTAAAAGAAGACCGTATTTACCCTGTAGAACGTAAAGGGGTAAAAGTGATTTCAATGGGATTCTTCGTTGAAAATAATGCACCAATTGTATGGCGTGGACCGATGCTTGGAAAAGTATTAGACCAATTCTTCCGTGATGTAGAATGGGGAGACATTGATTACTTATTATTAGATTTACCTCCTGGAACTGGTGATGTGGCATTAGATATTCACCAAATGTTACCGTCATCAAAAGAAATTATTGTAACAACACCACACCCAACAGCTGCCTTCGTAGCAGCACGTGCGGGAGCTATGGCGTTACAAACAAACCATGATATTTTAGGGGTTATCGAAAACATGGCATGGTTTGAATCGAAAACAACTGGAGAACGAGAATACGTATTCGGAAAAGGTGGAGGTCCTAAACTTGCTGATGAATTAAGAACAGATTTATTAGGACAAATTCCCCTTGGACAACCAGATTGGTCAAACGAAGATTTCGCACCTTCAGTTTATGAAGAAGACCATCCAACAGGTAAGATCTATTTAGAAGCTGCGCAAAAAATTGTCGATAAACTTTCCAAATAAAAGATTTAAAAAAGCGGATTGCATGAAAGCAATCCGCTTTATCTATATTAAGAACCACCGCTACCGGATTCACCGCCACTTCCACTTGCACCTTCTTTTTCTCCACCACCGCCGCCGGATTCACCACCACCAGCTCCACCGCCGGATTCACCACCAGCTCCTGCTGCTTCACCGCTTTTCTTAATTAATTCCTGCCATTTAGTTTGTAACATCGGATTTTCAATTGTTTCCATCACGACTTCTTCCATTTGTTTTCGAAGCGCGGCACTTTTTAAAACAGTTTCAAGTTCCTTTTGCATTTCAGCTTGTCCAAAGAAAGAAATTAAATCTTCTTGATAAGCTGAATCCTTTATTAGCTGCTTCATGATTTCTGTTTGTTGTTCCTTCATGCTATTAGCAAGGTTTTCTTTAAAAGAAGGATCTTCAAATATTTTTTTCCAGAAATCCTGCGCCTCAGGAGATAATAGCGTATCATTTATAGCTGTTTGAACTTCCTCGTGTTCCAATACAACAAGGTCCCGGAAACTTGGGTCCTCTAAAAGTTGGCGTATTGCCTTTTTTCCATCTTCCGTTTGAATCGAGTCCATCATAATTTTTTTAATTTCTTCATAAGAAAGGGTCGGGTTATTAGTAGCGTCATTACAGCTGGCAAGTAAAATAACAATGAACAGTACAGAAAGTAAACGGTTGAACACTTTTATCAGTCCTTTCTTTAAAGGCTCTCTTTTCATTATTGTTCACAATCCTACGCATAATATGTATGGATTGTGACAACAATAGCTTTTTTCAGATGGCATTGTTAAAATATAAAGGTATATCGAAAAAATGGGGGACGTTAAGTCGTGACAATAAGAAATTGGGTTAAGTTTTTCTTTATGTGCATGGTAATTGGTGGTGTTGTTACTGGTGTTGCTGGAATCATCATTCGGTGGAACTTTTTCCAACCGTATTTAGTAGCAGGTGAAATCGGCGAATTTTTAGCCGCTTTCGGGTGGATGATACTATTAGGATGTACAATGAGTGTGATTGCACAAGCGGGATTTTTTGCATATTTAACCTTACATCAAGTAGGAGTGGGAATTTTCCGTACATTAACTTTATGGAATTGGGTTCAAATGCTAATTATCGTCATTCTTTTAGTGGATTTAGTTGTATTTCGTTTTGCTCCGGAGGCAGAAAGTACTAAAGATTGGTTATTTTACGGTGGGCTGTTAATTTTCTTACTTTTTGGTGCGATAGCAACAGCTATCAAAAAAATTCAATTAACAGGAAAGAAACATGTTTTAGTATCATCCCTTTTCTTCATGATTGTTGTAACTTCATTAGAATGGATAATTGCTTTAATGGGTCGCCAAGGGAATATTGATACATATGTCGGTTTATTATTGTTCCCATTAGTAGCGGTTAATGCATACCAATTATTGGTGTTACCAAAGTACAATGCAAAATCAGATGAAGATCGTAAAAGGTTGGAGGAACGTAGAAAAGCTAGAAAAATGGCAGCACAACAAAAATCTTCAAATGCATAAAAAATTGAACATGAAAAAGGCTAAGTCCACTAAAGGAAGGACTTAGCCTTTCTTTATTCCGGCATTTTTTTAGTTTTAATGGTATAACCAAAAACATTTTCCTCTATTGAAACAAATTTTTCGGATTCAATTAGTTTTGAATATTCTTCAAAGTTTGGTTTAGAATTCTCATGTAATTTTAAAGTCATAATTTGACCAGTTGATTTTTTGTAAGTATCTTTAGAATAAATGCTAGAAGGAGAAAGTAAATTAATTTCTTCTTTATAAACAGCTTCTTTTAAGTTTTCCGGAAATTCATAATCGGTTGTCATAAACCATAATGGTTTGTTTTCAAAATGCTTTTCATAAACTTTTAAATCTTTGGTAAATTGGTCGATGGAGTAATTTTCTTTAGCTCCTTTACCTCCAAGTAGTCCAGTTGGGATATTATTTTTCCTTATAAGTTCTACAATTTTAGGTGAACGTGCTATCCAATCAGCATCCAACATTAACAGAGGATAAGGTTGTTTTAATGTTTGGAGCCATTCCTCAAATCCTTCATGAGAAAAGGAAACTTCTACAATTAATGATTGTCCATAATTACCTTTTGAAATAACTAATGGATCTTCTGTTATACGGAAAACTGAAATGATTGAATCTCTTTGTGGGTAAACAAATAATGTTGCAATCACCACTAAAGTTACTGTTACCAACAGTTTGCGAATCATGAATCTTCCCCTTTTTAGCAAAATTTTAATGATGAAAATAGTGTCTTATAAAAAACTTATGAAATAGTGTTGACTTTCATGAATAAACGGGTGTATTATAGAAAAGTCGTCACAAGATAACGTGACACAACATGAACCTTGAAAACTGAACAACAAAACGTTAATGAAATACAGTTTCAACTTAACAGTTGAAACAAAATTTTGGACAT
>NZ_JBIQFG010000082.1:0-4153 GCF_045369345.1 Ureibacillus sp. 179-F W5.1 NHS
CAGGCTCCCTTTAGGTTAGTATGTTAAGTCTACTAGCCCTTATAGTATCTGTCCAACTTAGTGTAACCGATTCAGTAAAATACTTCGTTTTAATTTTTAATTCCATACTATTTCCCCTAAAAATATTACTTTAGAAAATCTACCAACTTAATATCTTCAAGTATTCTCTTTAATTTACTCATTTTTCTATAAGGAGAATCTAAAATTTCTTCCAAAAGAGGCTTAATGATATAAAATATTCCTAATATCGCTAAACTTATTAAAACAAGTATTATTACTATTTCCACTCCTTCATTATTATAATTAAGTAACCATTTAATCATCAGAGTTATTATCGGTAATAATAATGCAGTACTTATTGTATAGAAAGCCTTTAAAACTTTTTCACTCATTTTTAGTTCTGGAAGTTCTTCATTTATTTGATTTATCAACAAATCAATTTGTTCAATATGGCTAATATTATGTCTTTTTAAAATATTCCTTATTGAAATAATATTGTGATCAAAAATATCCTTACCATCACCTACATTTCCCAATACAGACTTTTTCAATTCATTTCCAAAATAAGAACCTGTAATAGCTGCAAATATACATGACGCAAAAAGAATCCAACCATTTAATGATAAATAAAATTTAAAAAGACAATACAAAGTAATTATCAATAGTGAAATAGAAATTACCCATACGTGCCATTTAAGATATTTCACAAAGTATGTAGTACGAACATCTTGTTTAATATAATCCTCATATATTAGCCACAACAAATCTTACTCCTCCTCCTAAAACTCCTAATCAACTTACCCTAAATAGGTAATTTGTAATTAATACATCGGTATTTTACTGTGTTTTTTTACTCATTCAATTATGTTTTAATATTCCCTATCTATTTATAAAGTCCTTATAAATTTTAAAAAATAAAAAACCACCTCTCAGATATTTCTGAGAAGTGGTAGTTGCTTTATTAATAGCGTTACTAAGTTTATAAAACTTTTAAAGTTATATTACTACTTAAAATGCCTCAAAAACCTCTTTTACATCATTCCGCCCATGCCGCCCATGTCAGGCATTGCTGGAGCAGATGCTGGTTCTGGAATATCTGCTACTACTGCTTCAGTTGTTAAGAATAGAGCAGCTACAGATGCAGCGTTTTGTAATGCAGAACGAGTAACTTTAGCAGGGTCTACTACACCAGCTTCGATCATGTTTACCCATTCGCCGTTAGCAGCGTTGAAGCCGATACCGATTTCTTCGCGTTTTAGGCGGTCAACGATGATTGAACCTTCAAGACCTGCGTTGTTAGCGATTTGACGTACTGGTTCTTCAAGAGCACGTAATACGATACGTACACCAGTTGCTACATCGCCTTCTACTTCATCAAGTACTTTTTCAACTGCGCCGTAAACGTTTAGAAGTGCAGTACCACCACCTGATACGATACCTTCTTCAACAGCAGCACGAGTTGAGTTTAATGCGTCTTCAATACGTAATTTACGTTCTTTTAATTCCGTTTCAGTTGCAGCACCAACTTTAATTACTGCTACACCACCTGCAAGTTTTGCAAGGCGTTCTTGTAATTTTTCTCTATCGAACTCAGAAGTTGTTTCTGCAATTTGAGCACGGATTTGGTTAACGCGAACTTCGATTTCTTCGCTATTACCCGCACCTTCAACAATTGTTGTGTTGTCTTTAGATACAACAACTTTTGCAGCACGTCCTAAAGAAGAAACGTCAGCTGTTTTTAATTCTAAGCCAAGTTCTGAAGTGATAACTTGACCACCAGTTAATACAGCAATATCTTCTAACATCGCTTTACGACGGTCACCGAAGCCAGGAGCTTTAACAGCTACTACATTAAATGTACCGCGTAATTTATTTAAGATTAATGTTGTAAGAGCTTCCCCTTCAACATCTTCAGCAACGATTAATAATGGACGGCTTTGTTGAACAACTTGTTCAAGTAAAGGTAAGATTTCTTGAATGTTTGAAATCTTTTTATCCGTAATTAAAATATAAGGGTTTTCTAATACTGCTTCCATTTTGTCAGTATCTGTTACCATATAGTGAGAAACGTATCCACGGTCGAATTGCATACCTTCTACTACATCTAATTCAGTAGTGAACCCTTTAGATTCTTCGATAGTGATAACACCGTCAGTACCAACGCGTTCCATAGCGTCTGCGATGAATTCACCAACTTCTTCATCGGCAGCAGAAATAGCAGCAACTTGCGCGATCGCTTCTTTATTTTCTACTGGGCGTGAAATGGATTGTAATTCTTCTAATGCAGCAGCAACAGCTTTATCCATACCTTTACGGATACCAACAGGGTTTGCGCCAGCTGTTACGTTTTTAAGACCTTCACGAATCATCGCTTGCGCTAAAACTGTTGCAGTTGTTGTACCGTCACCAGCGATTTCGTTCGTTTTAGAAGCAACTTCAGCAACTAATTTTGCACCCATGTTTTCATAAGCGTTTTCTAATTCGATTTCTTTAGCGATTGTTACACCATCATTTGTAATTAATGGAGAACCGAATTTTTTTTCAAGTACAACGTTACGACCTTTTGGCCCTAATGTTACTTTTACTGCATTTGCTAATTTATCAACACCTTGAAGCATTAACGTGCGAGCTTCTTCAGAGAATTTAATATCTTTTGCCATTTTGCTTACCTCCAAATTTTTATTCTATTCAAAATCAAAAGTAGCATGGAGCGCCGAAGAAACCTATGTAAAAGGCGCTCTTTATTTCTTAAGATTAACTTTAACTTTCAACTAATTAACCAATAACTGCTAATACATCACTTTCGCGAAGAATTAAATATTCTTTGCCTTCGTATTTCACTTCTGTGCCTGAGTATTTAGAGAAAATAATACGATCTCCCTCTCTTACATCAAGCTCGACACGTGAGCCGTTATCTAGTACACGACCAGTTCCCACAGCAACAACATTACCTTCTTGTGGTTTTTCCTTTGCTGAATCTGGAAGTACAAGTCCTGATGCTGTTTTTTCTTCCACCTCAACTAGTTCGATAATGATACGATCACCTAATGGTCTTAACAAGTGAAACAACCTCCTACAAATTTTAGTTTGTATATCTTATTAGCACTCTCTTCTTACGAGTGCTAACACAATTATTATAATAATGAATTATTTTTAAGTTTGCAAGTATGAAGCGTTAAAAAATTTTGTTTTCTTTCCATATTCCTCTACAATAGGATATAGAGGTTGTACTTTCTTAAATGAGCAACCCGCCTGTTAGTTTAACTTTATATTATATGTTTTAAACAAGAGATTTAGAAAGAGGGATATAAACTATTGAGTACTTCTACAAAAATCCAAACCCAAAAAACAGCCTTTTTCGTTTTATTAACCTACATATTGTTTCAATTATCTGGGTTTCTATTATTAATTCCACCTATTAAGGGATTCTTCCTTCAATTTTTTGTGGAAAATGAACAACAATCTGGCGTTGCCTTAGCTGGTTGGTGGTCTACAGTAACTGCTGCAATTGCATTCTTAGTTTGTATATTCTTAATAAGTAAAAATAAGAACTTCTGGAACGTATTTAAAGGAGAAAAAGCATCGATTCCTGTTTCCATCGGATGGGGAATTATCGGGTTTTTCCTTGTTTATCTTGGTCAAACGATTGGTGCAACGATTGAATTGGCCCTTGGCATTGATTACGGCAGTGAAAATACCGAAACGATTATGCTTGTTACAGAAATTGCGCCAGTTATGATACTTGCGACGGTGTTATTTGGCCCAATATTAGAAGAATTAGTATTTCGTCGAGTAGTCTTTGGTTCATTAATTCAAACCCAAAATTTCTGGGTAGCTGGTATCGTTAGTTCGATTATTTTTGCGGCCATTCATTTAGATTTTACGCATATTATTTTATATACCATTAGCGGTTTCATTTTCGCCTTCCTTTACTATAAAACGAGACGTCTACTTACATCAATTATTGCCCATATGATGTTAAACGGCTTTGTTACGTTAGTTCAATTAAATGCGGATAAACTTCAACAATTCATGGATCAAATTCCAAAATAAAATTAAAAGCCTATTTTCAAAAGTAATGTGTACCCTTTGTAAAGGACATTTTAAAAAAAGCTAGGCAACTTGAAATAGATGATGTCTGTATTGTGCAGGC
>NZ_JBIQFG010000083.1:0-3966 GCF_045369345.1 Ureibacillus sp. 179-F W5.1 NHS
AATAGAGAAAGGTGAATTTGAGTTTCCTCAAATTCACCTTTCTCACTATTTGAAGCTAGTTATGTCCCAGCCTCTTTCTTTTAGTTTAATGCTTTTTTGAATGTTTCTATATTTTTTTCCATTAACGTGAAGTATGTTTCATTATTGTTTATATCTTCTTCTGTTAACACACTCAAGTTATGTAACTCCAGTGTGCCTGCACCTACTTCATTTTGTATAACCGAAGAAAGTTTTGAAGAAACGTTTTGTTCAAATAAAATATATTGAATGTTTAATTCTTGTGCCTGTTCTACGATGCTAGCTAGTTCTTTTTGGGAAGGCTCGCTTTGAGAATTAATTCCTGCAATAGCTACTTGTTCTAAACCATATTGTTTAGCGATGTATCCAAAAGAAGCATGGGAAACAAAGAATGTTTTCGTTTTCGCTGCAGAAGCCATTTCTTTAAATTGTTGATCCAACGAATCTAACTCTTCAATTAATAATTCATAGTTTTCATTAAAAGTTACTTCTTGTTCTGGTAAAGAAGCAACAAGTTCTTCCTTAACTGCCAATGCTAAATCCTTTGCTAAAATTGGAGAAAGCCAAACATGGGGGTCGATATCACCGTGATTATGTCCTTCATGTCCTTCACTTTCATCATGATCGTGGGTTTCCCCTTCTTCATGCTCGTGGTCATGTTCTTCTTCTGCAGAAGCATTTAATTGATCATCAGAAATATAGTCTGCTGCTGCAACTAGTTTCACATTTTCGCCTTCTAAAGTCTTTTGAGCATTTTCTACAAAGCCTTCAAGTCCAAGACCAATATAGAAAAATAGATCAGCATCTGCCAATGACATCATATCTTGTTGTGTCGGTTCATAAGTATGTTCATTTGAACCAGGAGGATAAATGGAAGACACATTTACAAAGTCTCCACCAATACGTTCAGCAAAGTAACTTAATGGATAAACTGTTGTATAAACGTTTAATTTTAATGAATCTTGCTCAGAAGAAGATTCATTTTTGGTTGTAGTACTATTTGAAGATCCATTATTCGTACTGTTACATGCAGCTAAACCAATGGATAGAACAGCAATTAACAATAAAAAAGCAAATTTTTTCATTTTATTTCATCCTTTTTAAATAGTAATAATTACGATTTGAAATTTCAACATTCTCAATAATACATGATTCATTAAAAAAATACAATAAAAAAAAGCCTTCGAATTATTTTTTTTTCGAAGGCCATTTTTCAGGAACAGGATCATATCCTCCTGGATGGAAAGGTTGGCATTTTAATATACGGATAGTTGTTAAGATAATTCCCTTTATTGCACCGTGTTTTCGAAAGGCTTCAAGACCGTATTCGGAACAAGTAGGGTGGAAACGGCATGTAGGGGGCGTAACAGGTGAAATAAATTTTCGATAAAATTTAATAAGTAAAATAAAAGGATATTTCATTTTTTGAACTCCTAATCGTATGAATCGTTAGACAGATTGAAATCAAATCTTTTCTATATTTTTTATTATAAAACAAATAGGGTAACAAGATTAGTATTTTTGCATTTTCATAGAAAAGGTTTCGTTCATGATGTTTTAAAGTAATAAAGAACGGTTATAGTAATGATGACATTAACAATAATGTCTGTAAAAAAGGTCATAAATCTTTATTAGTTGTCCAAACTATTCGTAGTATGAACGAAAAAAGACAAAAAAATTATTGATTATCGTCAATAAGATTGAAGAGGTGGATATCATGACAAACAAACCATTAATCGAACAATTAAACGATCTTGTAGCTACTTGGTCAGTCCTTTATACAAAGCTTCATAATTATCATTGGTATGTAAACGGACCTTCATTCTTTACCCTTCATGAGAAGTTTGAAGAATTATACAATGAAGTCACTTTAAATTTAGATGAGGTTGCGGAAAGAATCCTTACTAAAGGTGGAAAACCTGTTGCAACATTAACGGAACATCTTCAAATGTCCCATATTAAAGAGGCAACCGGTTCAGAAACTACGGAAGACATGGTTCAAACAACGATTACTGATTTTAAAACGATTATGGGTTTTTTAAAGGAAGCCATGCAACAAGCCGCTGAAGAAGGGGACGATCGCACGGAAGATATGTTAAATGAAATGGTTCAAAGTTTAGAAAAACATACTTGGATGCTTTCCGCTTTTTTAGGGAATAATCAGTAACTTTTTAAAAGTGAAACGAATCGATGTATCAATGCTAAATTTTGTTCATGAATAGTTCACTTTTTTTCGCTCCATACTGAATAAAAGGAGTGATTGTCATCGATACAACGATATATGTTTCTGTCGTGAACCAGTCATATAGTTATTATCCATTAGGGTTACCTTGTGAATTTAAATTAAAAATGGATAGTGATAAAGCAAGAATTTTTGAAAGGTTATTCATGCAGATGGATTCATTGGAATTTGATAATATTGTTCGTGCCCATTTACCTTATTTACCTTATCATTTAGATGAATCCAATGATGAAATTGACAATCGTTTAAAAAAGATTTATGCGCTAATTCATGAATTTGGTGATGATTATACAAAACAATTTGTAGAACAATTACCGTATTTCCATTGATTACGAAACATCCCTTCGCTAGACTATAATTATGTATAGGAGATGAGCAAAGGGATGTTTACTTTTATTGATGAAAATGGTTGCAAAGTGGATTTAAGATTTGATGATGGTCCATTTGAAATTGAACCAAAACATGTACTTGTTTTCGTTTGTTATAAGGGAAAATGGCTTTGTACGATTAATAAAAAGCGCGGTATCGAATTTCCAGGTGGCAAAGTAGAGCCAGGTGAAACGTTGGAAGAAGCAGCGATTCGCGAAGTATATGAAGAAACGGCAGTACATATTTCAGATTTAAAATGGTTTGCTTATTATGTTGTCCATGATAAAGTCCCATTTTGCAAAGCCGTTTTTACTGGAAAAGTCGAAAGAATTGATGAATTTGTGGAAGAGTATGAGACGTTAGGAATGACGTGGCTTACTACAGAAGAATTAATAAACCATCCCCATTTAAGTTTTTACATGAAGGATAGGGGAATGAAAAAGATGTTACAGGAAGTGAAGCATCATGAAAGACAATGGTAGTATCGAATCAATTCGAAGTTATCCTTCACCAAATCCTAATGTCGTATTAAAAGAAATTATATATTGGTCCCAAGGCCTTCGAGTAAAAGGTTTATTAGCAAAACCCGTCCACGAGGATGATTGTGAAGCATTACTATATTTGCGCGGAGGTTTACAGTCAATCGGTATGGTACGTCCATCCCGGATAGCCCAATTTGCAAGTCAAGGTTTTATTGTATTTGCTCCTTATTACCGGGGGAACCGTGGTGGAGAAGGAAGAGACGAAATGGCAGGGGACGACCGTTTTGATGCGATCCATAGTGTAGAAGTTTTAAAGCAATTTGTTGAGAAAAAAGACGTGCATTTATTCGGCTTTTCCCGTGGTGGTTTAATGGCTTTATGGACGGCGATTTTGCGAAACGATATTAAATCGGTTGTAACGTGGGCTGGTGTATCCAATGTTACTTCCATGTATATGGAACGGGTTGATATGCGAAGAACTTTGAAAAGAATTATTGGAGGTTCTCCTAATAAAGAACAGGAGAAATATGATGAACGAACGCCTATTTTTAAAGTGAATGACATTCATGCTCCGGTTTTAATTATTCATGGAACAGAGGATGAGAATGTAAGTATTCATCAAGCCTATGAATTGGAACAAGCATTAATAAAAGAAAATAAGCAAGTTGAAACTTGGTATTCTTCCGGGTTATCCCATCATTATCCACCCCAATTAAACAGACAGACAGTAAAGGCTCTTTGTGAATGGATGAAATTAAAATAAAAAGGGACGTCTAAATTAAAGTGTACCCTTTGTAAAGGACATTTTTAAAAAAGGCTTTTAAGCAACTTGAAGAAGATGGTGACTGTATTGTG
>NZ_JBIQFG010000084.1:0-3841 GCF_045369345.1 Ureibacillus sp. 179-F W5.1 NHS
GAGTCCAGTAAATTACCGAAAACATGCCAGCCAATTAGCTGCATAATAATAACTCTAACTTTAAGGGGTCACTACCGGAAAGCGCCCGATTGTGAAAGAACGAAAATTACACTTACTAAAGCTTTTCTCCTTATTTAAAATCGCAACCGTTTGTTTAAGTCCATTTCTCACAAATATCTTCTATTCAGTTCATTCTACTTTAAATTTCTAGGGTTATTTCTTTTAAAAATTGTTTCCTCTTCTCATCTGTTGTTAAGTTAACTCCAGAAAAATGAATCCATTTAGTGTGTTCATTTTTAATTCCTAGGTCAGCTAGAGTTCGGTTAATGAAGACCCCCCAAATAGCATTTCCTCCTTCAGATTCAATATAATTTTTATCCGTTGTAGAAGTTGAAATGACAGTTGTTTTTTCTATATTTGTCAATAAACCTTTCAGAGTATTTGTTTTTTTATCCTCTTGGAAAGCGAAGCCACTCAGCATTACTTTATCAATAAATCCTTTTAAAATAGCAGGTAAATCCCACCACCAGACAGGAAAAATAAAAATCAACTCCGTTGCCTGGCTTAATTTTTTTTGATATTCCTTAACTAATTCGTAGGGGGTTTCTCCTCTATTAAATTGCGCCAATTCTTCAGCTGTAAATACGGGATTAAACCCATCTTTATAAAGTTCGATCACTTGAACTTTTTCTTCCTTAGCTTCTAAGTCTTTCGTGATAGCGGTTAAGATTGCATGATTATAGCTTCCTTCCCATGGATGTGCATAGACAATGGTTTTCATTATTAATCACCCTTCTCCCTTATTAGCATCATATTTTGATGTACATTCATATTATTGTATGCTATAACATTCTACAAGTACGGTAATTTAAGTATGATACTAACCCAAAGGAGAGTGTTAAATGGAAAAAGAATCTTATGTATTAAAAGGTAATTTGAAGGATACTGGTTTTGGATATACTTTGTCATTAATTGGTGGAAAATACAAAATGACAGTTTTATATGCTTTATATTTAAACAATAACCCTATTCGCTATAACCAGCTGAAACGGATGCTTGGCAATATTTCTTTTAAAACATTAACCAATACACTAAAGGAACTTGAGAGTGATCAACTAATTAATCGAAAAGAATATCCTCAAGTGCCTCCAAAAGTAGAATATAGTTTATCGGAAAAGGGTTTATCACTAATTCCTGTATTAGATGCAATTTGCTATTGGGGAGAAGATCAATTGAATAAAAGAAGTAACGTTAAAAGTAGACAATAACTAAAGCAGGCTGCCTGTCAGCAGCCTGGATATACATACATATAAACTTCATGGTGGTACCTGTTAAATAAGAATCAATTATTTCTTCATTACTTATCTCTAATTTTACAAAGTAGAGTGTTGCGCCCGATTTTGGAATAAGAAAATTCAGCAATATAGGATCATCCTTTTATAGTAGAACTCCCATTAGGGTTTATAATTTAATAATATTTTACAAATTAATATTTTCCTCTCACATTCAATGAATGTTCAATGATTAAGTCAAGTAGCTTATGATAAGGAATACCCGCTCCCTGTGCACTTTTGGGAAACAAACTATTTTTCGTCATCCCAGGTAATGTATTTACCTCCATCACATAGGGGATACCATCTTTCAATATCATGTCGACTCGGGCGTAAACACTACATTTCAATGATTTATAGCAAGTCATTGCAGATAAATCAACACGGCTCTGTATTTCGGGAGGGAGCTGGACCACCTCTTCAATGGTAGCCACATCATCATATTTGGACGTATAATCAAAAAACTCACCCTGATGACGAATCGAAATCACCGGTAAAAGCTTTCCATCCAAAATGGAGCAAGTAATTTCCTCACCCGTAATTAGCTTTTCAATGATTACTTCGGAATCCCATTTGAACACTTCTTCAATAGCAGGCTTTAGTGTTTCTTTGTCATAAACAATTTTTACCCCTACACTCGAACCACCTGAATTAGGTTTTACGACTAGTGGGAAACCAATTTTTTCTAATTCTTCCAGTTTAAGGTCGTCCATATTTGTAAGGTGAATCCAATCGGGCGTTTGTACACCTTCAAATCGGATGATTTTTTTTGAGATATTTTTATCCATACATAAGCTACTAGATAGGATGCTGCTCCCTGTATATGGAATGCCCATGGTTTCAAAAGCACCTTGAATGGTACCGTCCTCACCGAATTTTCCATGCAACGCCAGTAGTGCAATCTCAATATCTTTTACCTTTTCCACTAGGCCATCTTTGTTCTCTAAGTAGATTGGGACAATTTCATATTTATTTTTATCTAAATGCTCGATTATCTCTTCACCTGTCATAATCGACACTTGCTTTTCGGAAGAAACTCCTCCCATAATTACGCCAACTCTCATTTTTCTAACCTCCATAATTATTTTTTAAGGTATCCCCTATAATTTTAATGCCATCCATAATCTCTCTTTCTGTCAGCCTAGAAAATCCTAATCGTAAGGTATGGTGTCCACTGTTGTCCGTGTGAAAAATATTACCTGGTAAGAAAACAACGCCCTTTTGATAACATTTTTCTAAAAGTTTTCGTGCATCGATGTGGTCTTCTAGTTCTATAAAAAGGTGCAGTCCACCGTCACCAGTTAATCGTTTGAATGGAATAAATTGCTGACAATAATGAACCGTTAATTCATGCTTTCTCTTATAAACGGATTTAGCTTTTTTTAAATACTTCTCAAAGTAACCATCATTCAAATATTGATATAACACGGCTTGATCTAATGTAGACGTATGAATTGTTCGGGCTCTTTTCATACTTTCTAAGAAATTAATTAACTCTTTATCTGCCAAAATCCAGCCAACCCGTAAGCCAGGAAAAAGAATTTTAGAGAAGCTGCTAATATAAATAACATTATTGCCCTGTCCAGCGAAGGATGCCAATGATGCAAGATGTGACCCTGAATAACGTAATTCTTCATTAAATCCATTTTCAATGATTGGTAACTGATATGCGGAAAACAAATCCATAATTTCTTTCCTTTTTTGTGAGGACGTTACTATACCCGTTGGATTATGATAAGACGGAATTAAGTATGCAAAATCATATTCTTTTTTTGATAGTAATGTTTCTAACTGACGAATATTGACGCCGTCATTATCCATTTCAATTCCATCGATTTCGAAGCCATGTAATCGAAAGAGTTTAAGTGCAGAATCATTGGTTGGATTTTCACAAAGAACACGCCCGTTCTTTTTAGTTAAAGAGGATAAAATGAGATCCAGACCTTCAGTAAATCCGTTAGTAATTAATATATCTTTATTTCTAGTGTCTACCCCTTTAATTTCCATATAGTGAAGTAAATATTCGATAAGTGGTTGATAGCCCTTTGCATATCCATAGTTAAGAACGATGTCTCCTTCCATAGACATCCGATTTAAAAAAGCCCTTTTAAAATTTCCCACATCAAAAAGTTTTTCATCTGGTGCGATGCTATTAAATGAAATAAATTCCTTATTCCAGCGCATACCATGCTTTTTAAGGTCCAACTCATCTGCCAACAAGGTTTGTTCATTGACTTTATCAGTCCAATTTAACTGGATAGATAGCGATTTGAATGTCTCAACACGACTTACAAAGTTTCCCTTCCCCTTTACAGCATAGATCAGTCCTTCTTGTTCCAAATCCGCATAAGCAGTTAGAACAGTGTTTCGGCTAATTGATAATAAAGAGCTAAGTTCACGAGTTGATGGAAGTTTTTGGTTCTCAATTAAATGCCCGTGTATTTCGCAAGTAAAAATTGAGCCATTTATTAATTAAAAACTGATCCACTTAAACCGAACTATTTTCTAGC
>NZ_JBIQFG010000085.1:0-3675 GCF_045369345.1 Ureibacillus sp. 179-F W5.1 NHS
ATAACATTCGAATTCACGGAACACTAGGCTATTTAACGCCTGTGGAATTCAAGAATAGGTCCTTATAAAGGTTGTCCGGTTTTGTGTTGACATTCCATTACATCTCAAAAAGCTACCTTTGTATCTGCTTATTCTTATCATTTGAACTAGTATAGTATACATATTTCAGAATTAGCACCTCTCCAGAAATCACTAACCCAGATGAAATGGGTAATAGCCATAACCATTAATAGATAAATCTTTTTCTAAAGTAATGCTATCATAGAGGATTATAATCGAGGTTTCTCGTTAATATGAAAACTTTTGAAAACTATTTTCATTAACAGTTTTTCGAGCTCCACACTAGCATATGCAAGAAGTGATGTATTGGTTATGCAGTTATTGTGGAGGTAAATTCAGTATTTAAATTTGCCAATTACAGCACTTATGTCACTCTAAGTTAGACCATTTTACTAACTAACTTTTTTATAATTTTTATAGGCTTAGATTAATTTTATTTAAGAGGTGTTAACTTCTCTATTAAATGGGAAAAATTAACAGAACATACAATTTTATGTTATTATAAAAAGGTAAAAAAAATTAACTAGGAGGTACATATGAAAAAACTAGTTTTAAGCTTATTTACATTATTACTAGCATCGACAATTTTAGTTCCGAATGTTAATAGTAGATGCAGCAGAAAATGAGGGTCTAAAGCAAATTTCATCTGTAGAAAGTTATGTAGAATATTTAGAAAATGATGATTCTGAAGAAGCAAAAGAAACTTTAGATGAATTTTTATCTTTAAGTGAAGAAGAACAAAAATTGTATCTTGAGGCACTAAAACCAGAAAATTTTCTTAAAATCAACTCCGAGGCTCAAAAAGCAATAGACGAAGAAATTGAAGTAGAATTAGAGAGTGGACAAAAAGTAGATGTTGAATTTATTTCAAAACAAATTAATGAAGTAGGATTTAATAATAGATTAATAACGCCTATGGCTACATATAAAATAACAACACCTTGGGCTGTGTGTGAAATGGAGATACTTGGTGTTACCGTTTCTAAATACCAAATCCGAATGATTTACCAATCAAACGGAACATCCAGTAGTTCAGTAGCATTACAAGTATACGATATAGAAAAATCACACAAAAACTATAACCCATCAATATGGACTACTAATGTAGGATATACAAATAAATATGTCTCAGGTGGTTACGGATATGGTGGTTATCAATGGACATTATCCTCAACGGGTTCATTGGGCTTTTTAAGCGCCAATTTAGATTTGTATATCAAAGCAAAACCATCAGTTAAATACTGGAAAGCGGTATCAAGCCGTGATGATTGGGCAAGTAGTTGGAGAAAGTTCTAAATAATAAAAAAGCAGAGAGATTGAAGTAATCCCTAAAAGTTAGACACGGTTATTTCATCTAGGCAGCTGGGTAAATTGAGTTCGGTATTGCACTGGACTCAATTTTAATTTTGCCTTGATACGTTTCGTGTTGTAATAATACATGTATTTTTCTAGTTCCTGTTTAAACTGCTCGACACTTTCAAATTCCTTTAAGTAAAGGAATTCAGACTTCATAATCCCAAAGAAATTCTTCATCACCGAGTTATTATGACAATTTCCTTTACGCGACATACTTTGCAAAACGCCTCTTGCCTTTAGGGCATGGAGATATTGTTTCATCTGATAGTGCCCGCCTTGATCGGAATGAATTAGAAGTTTGTGTTCCTTTGGTAAACGTGCTAAAGCCTTTCCCGCATCTCTGAAACAAGTAGATACGTGGGTCTAGAGCCAATTGTATACGTGATAATTTCTCCGTTAAACAGGTCTAAAACAGGCGATAAATAGAGCTTTTCACCAAAAAGTTTAAACTCCGTAATGTCCGTTACCCATTTCTCATTCGGCGCTTCGGCTTTAAAGTTACGGTTTAAAATATTATCCGCAATTTTGCCAACTTTCCCTTTATACGATTTATATTACTTCATGCGAACTATACATTTTTAACCATGTTCTTTCATGATGCACTGAACCTTCTTATGATACACTTTTTACCCACGATTCGCTAGTTCGTCACAAATACGACGATAGCCATAACGTCCTTCATGTTCGTTATAAATACCTTGAATCTCGGCCTTTAACTCGGCATCTGAATCTAGTCGATTCATCTTTTTACTAAATCATAGTACATGCTACGTGGAATTTCTGCGAATGACACAAGCGCCTTCACCGAGTATTTATGCATTAATTCATAGATGACCTTTACTTTCTCTTCTTTGGTGATTTTTCCTTGGCTTGAACTAAGGCGTTCAACTTTTTTAAATACTCATTTTCCATACGTAGACAATTGATTTCTGCTTGAAGTGCTTCAGGTGAGCCTTCTATTGGTTTTGGTTGTTTGTTCGTGCGTTTCTTTTTCACGGATGGACGCCTCTTTGACCTTGGTTCAAGGGCATCTAAACCACCGTTCTCCATTTGCTTTTGCCAACTATACACCATTGCATAGCTAGAAATTTTAAAAAGAGCTGCTGTATCCATTAGTGACGCACAAGATTGAACCATGTAATTAAGTACACTTAGTTTAAATGGTACGGGATAATTTGTATAGGGATTCTTAAAGCCATCTTCTCAATGTAATTCATATATTTTAACCAAAATTGAAGTTGCGCTCTTGTAACACCTATCTGTAACGCATATTCTTTTTGTGAAATCATAGTTGGATTAAAACCTTATATAATAGCCAATTTTATCTCGTTAGTAAATTTAGTCATAAAAAAACTGTATCTCCATTTGTAGATGTGTCTAACAAGTGGGGTGCAGTTCACAATAGTTTATTACACACAAGATGGAATTGTAAGTATCACATGGCTTTTATACCAAAATATAGGAGGAAAGTAATCCGTGGTGAATTAAGAAAAGAAATCGGAGCGATTTTAGGACGTCTATGTGAAATGAAAGACTTAGAACTATTAGAAGGACATGCAAGCCAGATCATATACATATACTGGTTAAAATTCCTCCAAAATTATCCATATCACAATTCGTTGGATATTTAAAAGGAAAGAGTTCTTTAATGATTCACGATAGACATGCAAATTTGAAATATAAATACGAAAATCGATCGTTTTGGGCAAAAGGATATTATGTCACTACAGTAGGTCTAACGAAAAAGCGGTAGCAAAATATATAAGGGAACAAGAAGCTGAAGATCGATTACGTGATCAAATGACGAGTAGAGAATATATAGACCCATTTAAACGAGATTAGAGAACAAATACGGTTGACGGTCAATTAAAAAAGCCCCTTTAGGGGCAGTTGGTAAGAAGCCATTATAGGGTATTAACTAAACCGCCTGTTTTACAGGCGGATATTTATTTAACATAAGTTAAAAACCATAACACGATAAGAATAATCATTATCCCTACAATAAAATATAAAACGTTTTTCAAATTTTGTCTCCTTCCTTTTGACGTTAAAAATTAATTTTATAGTAACATATTTTTAGTTAATGTGGAATTATCTGTAACAGATCTAAAAATTACTTAATATAATAGTAGATTATGTACGATGCATCATAATAATCTTGTCAGGTATCTTGTTTTAAATAGTGGAATGTCAACACAAAACTGGACAACCTTTATAAGGACCTATTCTTGAATTCCACAGGCGTTAAATAGCCTAGTG
>NZ_JBIQFG010000086.1:0-3539 GCF_045369345.1 Ureibacillus sp. 179-F W5.1 NHS
TTTTTTTGCACAAAATTAGTGAAGGACTCTGCATTTTTCCTTTGCAAAGCTCTGCATTTTTATTTTGCCATACACAACAGTAATGAGTAAATTAACGAAGGTAAATAAATGGGCAAATAAAAATGGATATTGTGTAAAGATACGTGAATATATAAAGAGTTACCATTTACTGATTACCGTAAATGAATCTCTATCTTTTGATGTTAGTTTTCAAGAAAGCACTATTTACCATAGTATCCAAGGTAAAGAAGGTAGGCCAAAAGGAGTTTACTTAGCCATTAATAGAAAAAATAGACCAGGTTTTTCGTTTCCGTATTCTTCACAAGAAGAAATCATTTTAAAAATGGAGGAAGAGATTAGTAATCTAACGAAAAATTAATTCTTGTTCCAACACAAACGAATGTGAAAGATTTTGTTGTTTGTAGTTATTAAAATGTATGTACTGAAAAGGGAAAATACATGGCTAAAACTAGCATAAAAACAGGTTGGTGCGTGGAAGGGTTATCAATTACGTCCGCAGACTCATGGTGCTGTTCGGTATGTGATGAGCGAATATCAACGGACGATCAAACAACTAAAGGTGGTTGGTTTGATTATGATAATAGCGGGAAATTAGGATTCATCCATGTTGACTGCTATCAAAGAGAATGTTGAATAAGAATTTACTAAGGCGATGTTCTGCTGTGTTTAGGTACAGCTAGAAGATTCGCCTTTAATTTATGGGAACACCTCAATCAAAATGTTTAAGATAAATATGGGCGGTGGATAAGATGATTACTGCGAAAAGCTACTTTAGCGGGGCGGGTGGCATAGATCTGGCGATGACTATGGCTGGTATTGAGATTGTAGAATCTTTTGAAATTGACCGAAAAGCTTGTGCAACGCTAAGAAAAAACTTTACTCATAAAGTTAGTGAAGTTGATATAACTAAAATAACTGTATTAGATCAACAAGATGCTGATATTTATATTGGTACATTTCCATGTACTAAATATAGTAATATCGCTGATATTCATGGTACACGAACTGGTGATGATTTATTTCTTCACTTTTTTAGACATATTGCTTTAGCTCAACCTGAAGCATATGTAATAGAAAATGTTCCTGGTATGAAAAAATTTCAAGTTGTTATGGAATGTATGACAAGACTTCCTAACTACTATGTACGGGTTGAATGTCCAGTAAATGCTAATATGTGGCTACCTCAATAGAGAAAAAGATTAATAGTAATTGGAACAAAAAAACCTTTTGATAACTTAGAATACCCTGAGTGTAATCCGATAAAAATGCGTGACATTATTGATGTGGGTACTGAAGTATACACTCCTAATTATGTTAAAAAACGTTTAGAAGGTAATTATCGGGATAAGCCAATTATAACAGATTTGGATGGGATAGCTCCTACATGTGTAGCACACTATGCCAAAGATCGTTCTACTCGATTAATTAATGATGGAAAATCAATTAGACCTTATTCACGTATTGAATATGCTAGGCTTCAAGGTTTTCCAGATTGGTTTGAATTTGAAGGGACAGACAATGATGCATATAGACAAATAGGAAATGCCGTACCTGTTCATATGGGTTATTGGATAGGAAAACAGTTAAAAAAATATTTTATGAGGTAGTTGAATTCAGAGTCGCTGCTTTTAATTACTTGATTAATGTTTGGAAACTATTAATATATCAAAAAGGAGAAATACTATGAATAAAAAGGAAATGAAACAAATACAAATTGTTGATGTGATTGCTAATAAGTTAAGTGGTGGGTCAGATATTACCGGTGAATGGATAAGTAATGTTGATGTAGATTTTATAATTGACACACCTCAAGAAATAGTCATTTTCGATAAGATTTATAGAATTGATCGAATAAAATTATTATCAAGTTACGACGAACTAGTATTTCGATTAGCATCCAAAACAATAATATTTGAAGAGCTAGAAGTAAGTAAGATATTTGTTCATAAAATTTATAATTTATTAAACGACTTACAGAGTAAAGGTAACTTATTGAGTGGTTGGGATTTTAGAGATGAAGTGTTAGAAATATTAAGTGATAATAATAGATTGTCTTCAATTAATTATCGTGAAGAAAGTGGAGAAGTGTTTGGAACATTATTTGTTTGGGGAACAGATGAAAATGGATTCTGGAATCAACGTTATAAATGTTTTCAATCAGAAATTGAAAACTACTTATCAAAAATAAGTAATTATGAAGACTATGATTTTGAATTTAAGTATATATTATATTAATAAATTAAATCACATATCCAATTGGATATGTGATTTTTTAATTGAGGTGGACTCCCTTAAACCGGATCCACCTTTCTTTTTATTTTAGGAATTAGTTGCTGCAATAACCCAGATTGAAATGTTAACAGAAATGATAATTAGAAGAAGTGTGTAAATTAGATACTTATCTTCTTTTTTCTTCTCTGTATTAAAGAATAAAGTTTTGATTAGAATCAACACAAATGCAATACCGCCAAGTATTTTTGCTATTAAGAAAACAGACACCTTTTTTCTCTCCTTTAATTTCTAATTATTAACATTGTGAACCTGTCCAGATTGGTTTATCAAAAGACCATCTTATTAAAATTCCACATCCGTTTGCATTAGCAACTGTCAACGCACCCGCGCCTATACCAATTAAGCCAGCAGCAATGCCGACAGCAAGCCCCACTGGAGGTGCTATAAACGCAGTTATTGCAGCAGCAATTGTAGTAATCCCTGCTCCAATTGTCAGATAACCTATAAGTTTATTAGCATTACAACTATCGAAGTACGTATCATAACCATACCAACGATCTACATACTTATTTGATCCGTCACAA
Organism: Ureibacillus sp. 179-F W5.1 NHS; assembly: GCF_045369345.1. NCBI lineage: Bacteria > Bacillati > Bacillota > Bacilli > Caryophanales > Caryophanaceae > Ureibacillus > Ureibacillus sp. 179-F W5.1 NHS. Next base: position 2,838 of record NZ_JBIQFG010000086.1, read on the forward strand.
GCAGCGATACTAAAGATACCTTCTGATGCTTTATTAATCTTTTCTATATCACTTTTTGTTGCGTTTATGAGTTCCTTTGAAACTCCCTTTTCCTCCGCTTCTATTTCATCGAATTGAATTTGATTTCCAACGAAAGTTAATAAGGGTGTAATTTCCAGAGCATCTTTGGTAATTTTATTATAGTCTTTAATTTTTTCTTTTGCTTCTTTTATTTTATCGGTTGAAATACCATTTTCAATTGCTTTCTGCTGATCTAAAAAAAGAAATTCTCCATCCACTCCAACAGCTCCGACGAATTTTTCATCTAATTGGACAGCTTTTACCAATGCTGTTGAGTATTCATAATTAACCTTCTTGCTTTCTGCAAAAACACTTCCAACCATACTAAATAATAAGACTACTGTTAAAATAGAGGTAAATAATTTTTTCATTGATATCTTCCTTTCTTTAGCGAATTTAATTAAAGAATGAGGTGTCTTACTTAGCGGTATATTAAGTAGGGTCTAGGAGGTTACGAGGCTTCGTAAATGGAATATATTCACTTTACAAAATTAACCATATCAAAAATTGGAAATTGGTTCAATGCTATATAAAAATACACTCTTTTTTATCTACAAATTCGACATAAAAGAGGCTGGGACAAAACCCACCTCTGAAATGAAAAGCCGGTGAAATTTTACGATAAGTAAAATTTCACCGGCT
>NZ_JBIQFG010000087.1:0-3281 GCF_045369345.1 Ureibacillus sp. 179-F W5.1 NHS
GTTAGGATTATTTTCATATAAAAGTGGCTCACTTTTCAACTGCGATGGTGGCTCAGTTTTAGCTTATCAAATACATACATCCCCATAGCGACAAAAATTTTTAATTTTATTATTTTCTTTTCCGATATATTCATCTTTAATTCCTGCATGGGTACAAACAAGTTTTTCCTTACCATTTTCAGTAACAATATAATGGGAAGGGGCTTCCAAAAGCAATGTCTTAAGTTTGGCCTTTAAATCCTGCGTCTTTTGCAATCCATATTCCTTTTCATACAGTCCAAACTCCTCTGCAACTTTTTCATCACCATGTCGTAGTTGAACATTCCGCCCATCTAACCACCGCGCAATTTTCCAACCATGATTACTATCAATCATATAGGCTAGCCCTGCTTCAACATGCTTCAAGAAAAAAACCATCGTTAAAATGGACTTTGGCCCTCTGCTCATTACGTCACCTAAAGAAACTAATTTCCTACCATTTGGGTGATAGAAAAACCCTTTATCTTTTTGTTTGTAACCTAGTTTTTCAAGAAGTATAAGGAATTCATCATAACAAGCATGAATATCCCCTACGATATCTAGCCCTTCTCCAACTTCTATTCTCATATAAAACCCCTCCATACCGAATCAATTCAAATTTGGATAAAAATAAAAATGGAAATAATTTATACATATCATTTATTATTAGAAAATTGGAATAAAAACATGCAGAAGAAATAAGGGGAAAAGTATGTAAGGGTAGTTTGGAATAGGAATGGTAAAGACATCAATCACCTCTTATTAGGTGATTGATTTTTACTTTTATAAAATGGAATTCAATTTATAGCCCATTATTTTATATGTTAAAACATTTATTATGTAGTTTCTTCGGTAAGGGCTAGTTTACTTAGACTTATATTGTTCTTTGAATATCTTTCCATTTTTCCTTTGCTACTTGCTCATCAAAAGTACTAATTAATCGATAATTTTCATCATCTAAAATACGAAAATGTTTACTTAATAAATTTCGTTGAAGTTTAAAGCCTTTATATTCTGTAATATTCTTCCACATAATATGTCCGCCCATTGTTTTTTCTTGAGGACGAATAATTACGTCATGGACTGTTAATTCAATCACTTCTAACGGATCCCCACCCATTTGTTTTTGTAAAATGCAGCTTTCCCGAAACAGAGCACATATGGCAATTGCTGTCGTCCAATCAGCAAGGGTCCGTTCTTTTTCAATTTGAACTAATGTTTTTTTGGATATTCCTAGTATTTCTGCCATTTTATCTTGAGTGTAATTGTGCTCTGTCCTTATTGTTTTCAAATTCTCAGAAGCAATTTGAATAATAAAGTCACGATCCATCGATACCACCCCAAAAGTTGTTAATTTTACCTTTTTTCTTTTTATTAAATCAATATAGTAAGAAACATCTCCTAAATGTTAGACCGTCAAAGGGAGAAAAAGGTTACATATTATAAAGAAATTTTCCAAATTTTTTTACAGGTTAGGCAAAATGAATAATCTGCATGAACATTTTTAGTTAGAAAATGAAAGGATTAATTTGAATTTACTAATTTATTTAATCGTTTAGTTAAATAAGCTTTCCATTCCTCAGCAAGCTCCTTGACTTCCAACATCTTTTTTATCCCTTCTATGTCCTTAGGACGATGAAAATATAAATCGTTACCATATAAAACGGAAACTCGTTTTGGGTGTTTTTCAATTAACCGAATTTTGGAATTTTGGCATACATTGCCTTCTTCTAAAACTCGGCATAAGTATCCTGTGAAACCCGTTTCAACCATCCTTTTCATAATAAGAGGATTATTTGTTCTTTTTGTAATCGTACTACATGGAACTCTACCTTGAGTTATTTGAATGACCGCATCTCCAAGTTGATAAATATCCCCAATATGAACATCTGCTTCTAACATATTTGTTACCGTAATATTTTCTCCGAATGTAGAAGCTGAAAGGACGTGACCAAACTCTTCTTCCCAAAGTTTATAATGTTCAAAAGGGTAAACACAAACTGCTCGATCAGGTCCACCATGATGTTTTAAATCCGCAACTCCATCTCCATTAAAACCATTTTTAGTTAAATAAGCTTCTTCAACTTGTTCTTTACAAATGGCCGTTGATACTTCTAAGTCATCTCCGTACTTCATCTGTTTCGGTAAACCGATTGAAAAGTTTTTTAATTCAATCACTATATCATTCCTTTTTAGTTCATTTGTTTCTCTTATTATAACAAAATTTAACAATAAAAAGGAAAAAGCATCTAGACAAAATTGTCTAGATGCAAAACTTAGCTAATTGCCATATTAAAAAAGATATCTTTATTTTGTATTTGTAAAGCCCCCATCAATTCGAATAACTTCACCATTAATATATTCAGCTTTTGAAGTTAATAAGAAAGTAACAAGTTCAGCTACTTCTTCCGGAGTACCTAAACGTTTTTGAGGAATACCACCTGTTGCATTTTTTTTCATTTCAGGATTTGCTTCATAAAAAGTTTTTACCATTGGTGTTTCAGTTGGTCCAGGAGCAATTGCGTTTACTCGTAAGCCATCTTTCGCATATTCTGCCACCATACTTTTTGTTAGTCCCACAATCCCATGTTTTGTAGCGGAATACGTTACAACAGAATCTTGTCCAATGACACCTGCACTTGAAGCCGTGTTAACAATGGAACCTCCACCATTCTTTAACATGACTTCGGCAACATAACGAACACCGTAAAGAGCACCAAGTAAATTAATGCCAACAATTTGATTAATTTCCTCTAATGTTGTATCTAAAAAGAATTTACCACTACCAGAAATTCCTGCGTTATTAAAGAAGTAATCAATTGTACCAAAATGGCTTACTGTTTGATCGACATAATTTTTTACGTCTTCAGGTTTTGACACATCTGCTTTAACGAAAATTGAATCGACGCCAATTTCTTTTACCATTACTACCGTTTCGTTTCCACCTTTTTCACTTACATCTACTACAACAATATTAATACCCTCTTGGGCTAAACGAACAGCAGTAGCTTGTCCTAAACCGCTACCTCCACCAGTAATAATCGCAACTTTACTCATAGAAAATTCCTCCAATAGACCGTATGAAATACTGTAATTCAAATGTGAAAAATAAAATTATACATAGTATATACAGATTTCTTACAATCATAATTTACTTTGGATAGTGATATGACTTATTGACTATCCAATAAATATCCGCCTGTAAAACAGGCGGTTTTAGTAACGCCCTATAAGGGCTCCTTACTAACTGCCCCTAAAGGGGC
>NZ_JBIQFG010000088.1:0-2658 GCF_045369345.1 Ureibacillus sp. 179-F W5.1 NHS
TATATAGAAATCGGTGATTACGTGCTTTTTTATTTATGAAATTTTTTTAAACCCCAACAAATATTATAGAGCCAAAATAAAAAATACCCATATAAACGACCTAAATGTAAGCAATAGGTTGTTTATATGGGCTTTATTTTGTTCAAAAGCAATCTTTAAAAGAAACGTTTTTAGAAGGCAGGAATAGCCGTTTCATCATAATTTTCTTCTAAAAATTTTTTCACTTCTGGACTTGTCATCGCTTCCGCTAATTTTTGGATTGGTTCAGAGTCTACATTATCTTTACGCGCAACTAATGTAATGGCAAAGTCATTTTCCACTCCTTCAGTAAGAAGCGCATCACTTTTCGGCGTTAATCCAAGGGGTGCCGCATAAGCCGGTGTCATAACGACAGCATCTGCATCATCATACATTCTCGCTAACATTAATAAATCGACTTCTTCAAACTTTAAATTTTTTGGATTTTCAATAATATCTGCTTTCGTATAATAATTATCCGTTTTTTCTTTTAATTTTATGATATTATGTTGGGCTAATAAGGATAGTGAACGGTCAACGTTGGAAATGTCATTGGCAATCGCAACAACAGCACCTTCTGGTAACTCTTCGATTGATTTATAATTTTTTGAATACACACCGTAATTGGCAAAGTAAATTGGTTCAACAGAAACTAATTCTACATCATTGTTTCGGTTGAACTCCTCCATATACGGAACGTGTTGGAAAAAGTTTGCATCTACTTCGCCTGCTGCAAGTGCACTATTCGGTTGGACGTTATCGCTTAATACAACTACTTCAAGTTGAATGCCTTCCTCTTCAAGTTTCGGTTTAACAAGGTCTAAAATTTCCGTCATTGGTGGGATTAATGAAGCTACTTTTAATGTCACTTCTTCCTGCTTTTGCTCTTGTCCACTTTCATTATTTTTTGCTTCATCTGTTTGGCCACAACCAGCCAAAATAAATAAACATACAGTTATAAGGGAAAGCACTTTTTTCATGATTTTTCCTCCAGTAATTATCTTTTATCAATGATTCTCGATAGGTTTGTACCAATAAATTGGATAAGCTGTACAAGTATGACCATTATTATGATCATATAAATCATTAAGTCGGTTTTAAACTGTTGGTATCCGTATCGAATAGCAAAATCCCCTATTCCACCGCCACCAACTACTCCCATGATTGTTGAATAGGAAATAAAACTAATAATCGAAGTAGTTAATCCGAGAACGAGTCCCGAACGAGCTTCTACATAAACAAATTTAAAAATTACTTCTCTAACAGATGCACCCATTGAAATTGCCGCTTCTATAACGCCTTTTGGGACATCCAATAACGATTGTTCGACCAACCGCGCATAATGGGCAATAGCGATTATCGATAGTGGAACAGTTGCTGCAGCCGTTCCAATAGCTGTCCCGATAATGAACCTTGTAAATGGTATTAAAAAGACTACTAATAATAAGAATGGAAAAGAACGGATTGTATTGACTAATAAATTTAACGTCGAGAAAAGCAAACGATTTTCAAGCATATTGCCCTTTCTGCTAAGGAAAAGTAACGTCCCGACTGGGAGACCGATTAGAACGGCTGCTATTATTGAAACCCCTACCATGACAAAGGTTTCCCCAATTGCTTGCCAAATTTCCGATTCATATTGAACTAAAGTATCAAGCATGGTCTATTTCAACATCCTTTGTTAGTTGTTCGACAAAGTATTCTGGGCTATTCTCTTTGCTTAATATCCCTGTGGGTTTACAAATCACCGTGTCATAAATTTCTCCGTCCGCCATGACCGTTACGCGATTACATATACTTCGAATGACTTCCATCTCATGACTGACGATAACAATTGTCACACCTAAACTTTTATTAATATTCTGTAATACCGTTAATATGTCCGCAGTAGTACTAGGGTCTAGGGCAGAGGTTGGCTCATCACATAGTAGAATTTGCGGCTTATTCGCTAATGCTCTTGCTATTGCAACACGCTGTTTTTGGCCGCCACTTAATTGGGAAGGATATTTATCCACTAAACTGTCCAAACCGACAAATTGAAGACATTCCATCACGCGGCTTCTACGTTCTGCCCTTGGATAGTTTGCCAACTCTAAAGGTACAACAACATTATCATAAACGGTTTTATTGGCAACTAGATTAAAATGCTGAAAGATCATTCCAATTGATTTACGAGCTTGTCGAAGTTTTTTCCTATTCATCCTTGTTAATCGTTGACCATTTACTTCTACTTCGCCTTCATCTGGAACTTCCAACAAATTCATCAATCTTAATAAAGTCGATTTACCTGCTCCACTTGCCCCAATGATGCCATGGATTTCTCCCTGATTAATCGTTAAAGAAACTGATTTTACTGCTTGAAATGTTGAAAAGCTTTTTGAAACACGATCTAATTTAAGCATAAAAAAACCCCTTTCTATGATGGGAAGGGTAGTGTCAATTCTTCTCATTATAGCCCAATAAAAGATGGTTGTCATTTCCGTTTAGTTTTCAAAGTAACTAAATACCTGCTCTACTTTTACCTTTTAGTAGTTCAATAATCCATTGTAAATTTATAATGATTTTTCACTAGCGTCGCATTAAAATAATTCAATACCTAATTGAAATCTGAATTTTCTGTAATTCTATCTTTGCATAAAA
>NZ_JBIQFG010000089.1:1465-2627 GCF_045369345.1 Ureibacillus sp. 179-F W5.1 NHS
TGCTTGGGCGCGCATATCCAACAGCGCGCTTACCTTATCCTACTGCGTCCCCCCATTACTCAAACGGCGGGGAGGTGGTACAGGAATATCAACCTGTTGTCCATCGTCTACGCCTATCGGCCTCGACTTAGGTCCCGACTAACCCTGAGCGGACGAGCCTTCCTCAGGAAACCTTAGTCATACGGTGGATGGGATTCTCACCCATCTTTCGCTACTCATACCGGCATTCTCACTTCTAAGCGCTCCACCAGTCCTTCCGGTCTGACTTCAACGCCCTTAGAACGCTCTCCTACCACGGACATCAAAGATGTCCATCCACAGCTTCGGTGAATCGTTTAGCCCCGATACATTTTCGGCGCAGCGTCACTCGACCAGTGAGCTATTACGCACTCTTTAAATGATGGCTGCTTCTAAGCCAACATCCTGGTTGTCTAAGCAACGCCACATCCTTTTCCACTTAACGATTACTTTGGGACCTTAGCTGGTGGTCTGGGCTGTTTCCCTTTTGACTACGGATCTTATCACTCGCAGTCTGACTCCCGTGTATAAATATCTGGCATTCGGAGTTTGTCTGAATTCGGTAACCCGAGATGGGCCCCTAGTCCAAACAGTGCTCTACCTCCAGTATTCTTAATCACGAGGCTAGCCCTAAAGCTATTTCGGAGAGAACCAGCTATCTCCAAGTTCGATTGGAATTTCTCCGCTACCCACACCTCATCCCCGCACTTTTCAACGTGCGTGGGTTCGGGCCTCCAGTGAGTGTTACCTCACCTTCACCCTGGACATGGGTAGATCACCTGGTTTCGGGTCTACGACCACGTACTTAATACCGCCCTATTCAGACTCGCTTTCGCTACGGCTCCATCTTCTCGACTTAACCTTGCACGTAATCGTAACTCGCCGGTTCATTCTACAAAAGGCACGCTATCACCCATTAACGGGCTCTAACTACTTGTAGGCACACGGTTTCAGGTTCTATTTCACTCCCCTCCCGGGGTGCTTTTCACCTTTCCCTCACGGTACTGGTTCACTATCGGTCACTAGGGAGTATTTAGCCTTGGGAGATGGTCCTCCCGGATTCCGACGGAATTTCACGTGTTCCGCCGTACTCAGGATACACTCAAGAGAGAATGAACTTTCGACTACGGGGCTTTTACCCTCT
>NZ_JBIQFG010000008.1:0-74964 GCF_045369345.1 Ureibacillus sp. 179-F W5.1 NHS
AGTTAGGATTATTTTCATATAAAAGTGGCTCACTTTTCAACTGCGATGGTGGCTCAGTTTTAGCTTATCAAATACAATCATGATTACTTTAGGAAAATCAATTCATTATTGGATCATACAAATCTCTACTTTCGAAGTGTTCGGAATTGTTTCAGGAATGACATTTATTTTAAGTTTTTTTAATAATCAATCAAAAATTGAACATCAATAATAAGATTTTATTCTAAGTAGCGTCATAACATTTGAGAGTTTCTGATTTGAAAGAACCTTTAAAAAGGGTTAAAAATAAAAGCACTTAACGGGTTAAAATGTTTAAGTGCTTTTACTCATTTTCCTTCTATTTTGTTTCATATTCTATGGTTAACCTTTTATTTAAATCAATATTTAACAAATGTTGTGACTCCTTGATGGGTTATGTAATTAAGATGGCTTAGTTCTTCTATCCATTTTTTAGGGTTTAGTTGAAAGAAACCGTATACATTTTTATAAGTATATCTTTCTACATTGACCTCTATCGGCTCAGGGTGTTCTTCCATATCACGTCGATACTGTTCAAAATCATTTTTGCTTGGAACATAATAGATTTCGATTACATCCCCTATTTCCATATACTTTGCTAAATAGGTAAGAAATAATTGATTCCCCACTCCATTTGCTTCATAAATATAAGGCAACGAGAATAGCCCCTCAATTGACTTTTTCCATTCATTATCTATTTCTTGAACAGAAAAAAAGAAAACGTCTTCCTCTCGTTCAAATACAGTACGATGATTATATTCTTCAATTTCCTCGGGAATTTTAAACGGTTTCGAAGAAGCTAAAAAGGTAATTTCAGTCAATGATTCATCACATCCTAAAAATGATTTATTGTACTAGTTACCTCCCATTGGTAACCCTCTATCTCCTCTGACTTATTCAGTACTTAGCGGAAGATTCCTCTCAAGATCTTATTCCGTAATCCTTATTCGATAGCTTAATCACTATCACTTTTTCCGCTATAAAAAATACTTAGCATGAATGTTAACCCTGCAACAATTTCAATCATGCCAGAATGTATCACTTTTAGAAACCATACCCCTAGAAACGGTATAGAAATCGAAAAAGACGCTGATATTGGTACAATTAACGAAAAGGTAAAACAAGGAACAAATATGCAAATAAATAAGGGGAAATTAAATTTAATGGACCATTTTTTAATCAAAATGAGTGAAAGGTACATACCCCAAATAAAATAAATGATAAATTTAGACCAATATACAGGTGTAAAATTAAATTGTGAACTATCTTTAATTTGATTTTCAATATCAAAACTAATCATTGTTAATAGTAATAAGCCGATAACCCAAATAATTTTCCAAAAATAAACAGACGATTTTTTCATACATCAAAACCTCCCCTTTTTTCATACGTTTCAAAAGAAGATTAGTTCCAAAATTTTACTTACAAAATACATAAAACAGAGCGTTGACTTATAGATCAACGCCCTGCTAATGAATTATTATCCTATATTATGATGAAATGTATAGCAGTATTTCCTCAATAGAACTAGTACGTTTCAACTTTTGTAGTATAATCAATCGAATTGGCGATTTGAACAAGAACTTCTGGCGGTACTTTATCACCTACATCTGAATCAATACTTAATACATATTGCCAACCATCTCTTTCAAAAACGAATAAATTAAACCCAATACCTAGGCCCACAACATATGAAGCTTCACTTCCATTTTTCAACTTAAAGACTTCTGAAATATGTTTTACAAAAGGAATTTTATACTTGATTGGCCGAACTTCAATTTTGTAATGATGTTGGGGGGATTGATCACTGATCATCGTTAATTCAAAATGGTCGTTCATTTCACCATTCATATTTGAAAATCTTCCAAATTGATGGGTAAAACTAATTGGCGGTACTCTAAGGGGAAGCTTCAGTTCTTTTTTAAAATGTTTCTCAAAATCCTTTGTAGCAGCTTCTACTGTTTTGTACCCTATCTCAGGATAAAACTCTTCCATCGGTTGAGGAGAATCTTTTTTGGAATATACATTTTCATATTTCATTCCAAAAAAGAAGACACCTAATAACAATATAAGAGGAATCGTTTTTCGCAAATTGTATCGCTCCTAAATGATATTATTTAGGAATATTTTCTCCAAAATGGCTCTAACTATCCTCTTAAACTAAGAATATTGTGCAGAGATGGCGTGATCCGTTTATTACAGTTATTTATTTCATTTGCCTTCCATCTAACATTTGAAAAAGTAAGTTATTAAATGAAGAATCTTCTTGCGGTTTTAATTTCATTATTGCGCCAAAATATTGCTGTGCTGTTGTAAAAGTAATAAATGCACATAGTTCGCTAATTTCCTCTTCTGTAAAATATTCCTTCAATATATTAAAGTGGGCATCGGAAATATCACTTTTTTGTTTTAAAAATACTTCAGCAAACCCTACCGCGACCGATGTTTTTTCGTCAAACAAGTGGGGATCAGGTTTTCCTTTCGCTTTGCAATATTCACAGCCATTACTTTGAGCCAATGTTCTTCTAACTTGTTCTTTTAAATTTGCAGATAACAATCCATCCTTTTCTAAAACATCTCCTAATAGAGACCATTTTTCCATCACTTGTTGGTTATGTCCTAAAAGCTTTTGAAATGGGGTTTCCCCAAATTGGGACTCCATAATCCTTGTCATATAACGACCTCCTTGTTATATTAAATATGATTTAATTATAATGAAGAAAAAAATTAAATCACATTCAATTCAAAACAAAAAACAGAAAGGTTTTTTAAAAAATTAATTAATTTTGGAGGTTTTACTTTAAAAATGAAAATTGATGATATGGATAAAAAAATTTTAGATGAATTACTTCAAAACAGTCGTTTATCCATGAGTGAGCTTGGAAGAAGAGTGAATTTGTCTTCCCCATCTGTAACAGAACGAGTTAGACAAATGGAGTCATTCGGAATTATAAAGAAATATACGTTAGAAGTAGACTATGAAAAAATCGGCTTACCGATCCAATGTTTAATAGAAGCAACGATAAAAAATGGTGAATATCAATCTTTTAAACAATATATCGCTTCCCTCTCAAACGTAGAGTTTTGTTATCGGATTGCAGGAAGTGCCTGTTTTATGCTTAAAATGCAATTTGATACTCTTGCGAAAGCAGAAGAATTCATTGATGCAGTCGGTCCCTATGCCCAAACTGTAACCCACTTTATTTTTTCCAACGTTCCAACAAATTTAAAATTTAACTTGAACGAATAGAGCTTATTTGAATACAATGGATACATTGCCTATTAAAGGTGGCGTATATTGTCACCCTTGTTTAATCCTTCTTACCCCTTAGAAGATAAACAGCTATTAAAAGAAGGAGGAACATCAACATGAATAAACCGGCACATCTGATGGGTGGCTTAACAGCAGGAGTAGCTGTTTCAAAATACTTAGAACCAACAATAATAAATAGTGGAGCAGTAGATAGTATCGTAAATATTGGAGTAGTGCTTTGTGGAGCTCTACTAGGTTCCCTTTTGCCAGATATCGATCATCGAAAGAGCTATATTGGAAGAAAGCTTAGAGTTGCCTCTTTTATTATTAGTAAAACCTTAGGTCATCGAAGTATCGTACATACACCTATCGTCATTTTTGCATTTTCCGCATTACTTTACTCCCTTACAACCCAATTCACAGGTATTATTCATAGCTTGTCACGGTTATTTGTTATTGGAATGAGTTATGGGATGTTTAGTCATTTACTTTTGGATATGTTAACTAGAAGAGGTATTCCCTTACTTTATCCTTTCAGTTCGAAAAGTTTTCGTATTGCCAATTTTAAAGGGGGAGGCATCGGCGATTCCCTAACAATGATCATTGGTCCAATTTTAATTGGTTTAATGGTACTAGATTCTATCATTCCTTTTCTTTTCAGAACGTAACTTCAAAAAAAGACGTTACATATTTTCTCAGAAATATGTAATGTCCTTTTTCCACTATATTAATTCCTTTTAAAGGATATTATGGCAAAAGAAACTAAAGTTGAATATCATGCCAGTAGTTTACATCGCATTGACCATATTCATTATCACCTACAGCAACAACCGTGCCGTCCGATTTCAGTCCAACAGTATGGGCACAACTCGCCGATACTGCCACAATATCAATCCAATCACTTACATTACATTGGCCATACCCATTCCAACCTATAGCTACTACAGTACCATCCGATTTAAGCCCGACCGTATGATTACTTCCTACCGCAATTGACACAATATCACGCCAGCCATTTACTTCGCATTGTTCATGTTTATTGAAACCTACAGCCATCACCGTTCCATTTGATTTAAGAGCGATTGTATGAAGATAACCTGCTGCGACGGCTACGATATCATTCCAGTCGTTAACATTGCATTGGCGATAACGATTATTTCCTGTAGCCAATACGGTTCCGTCATTTTTAAGGCCGATTGTATGCCAGTCACCTGCAGCAACCGCCACTATATCATGCCAAGTATTTACATTGCATTCGCCTTCATTTTTTCGACCTACCGCTACTACCGTACCATCTGATTTCAGTCCAACGCTATGACGCCAACCCGTCGCAATCGCCACAATATCATCCCAACTGTTTACATTGCATTGATCATACGTATTCCAACCCACAGCCAACACGGTTCCGTCTGCTTTAAGACCAACTGTATGAACATTTCCCGTGTTCGTCGCCATATGAACATTACCAGCAGCAACCGCCACTATATCGGTCCATTCATTTACATCACATTGGCCCAATTTATTATCACCAACAGCTATTACCGTACCGTCTGATTTCAGTCCAACGGTATGCCGACGCCCTGCCGCAACGGTATCTTTTGGCCATCTTTTCATCTTTAAGATCACCTCTGTTTATGAAGTTACTTTTTTATCTCACCTTTTCCGCTATTCTCTCAAAATTATATAAAAAGCAGCCATCTCCTCAAATGACTGCTCTCCTAATAGATTAAATTAATTCAACTTTTTTGGCTAAGTGCTTTATTTATAAGAATGGATTATTTTGTTTAGATAACTTTTTAATTTCTTCTTCAGTTAATTTTCTAACTGTACCAGGTTGAGATGCCATTTTATCTATTAAATCCATTAATGATTCTTCATCCATTTTTTCCTCATTAATTTTTTCATCACGCATGACACCCTCTTAGATAAATAGTACTTTATGTAATAAATCAAAATTATTTCATTGCTTATACAAGAATATATAATATTATTGTAGAATTTTAAGTAAATTGTTATAAATTGTGTTATCGTATGATAACGAATATTCAGTAACGAAATTTGCCTCTCCTTCTACATCAAGTAAGTTAGTGTCATCAATACTAATAATACTTTCATTGTTAATTCTACTTTCTTCAAGTGCATCTTCACTATCTTGAATAGCATAATCAATATCATTACCTTTTAAATAATCAAGTACTATTAAAATAGACTTACCGGGAAAAACATTTCGATTTTTTAGTTCTCCATTCCTAAAAACATTAATAGTTACAGACATATATATCCCCCTTTATTACTATAATAAGTAAATTTCTATGATTTGTCTGTAATATATTTTTGATATAAAAAACGCACAACTCAATCGAATCATAACTTATTACATTATCTTATTCTATCAATTTACTACGTTTGTTTGTGAACTCGTCGCGACAATATAAACCGTCTGTAGTATCTTCCCACGATTAAACATTAGGTTAATAAATCAAAAAGGCACGAAAAAATTCTCCGTGCCTTCAAAACATCTAGTTACCCCTGGATACTGGGCAAATGGTGCAGTTACCCTAGCTGACGTTTAAATGCTCTATTTGCAAAAAAGTAAGCGATGATCATGATACCGACGCACCATGCAAGTGCAATCCAAATATCGTTGCCGACAGGGCCTTCATACAAGAGGGCACGAATCGCATTTACGATTGACGTTACCGGCTGGTTTTCAGCGAAAAGGCGGATAAGTTTTGGCATTGTTTCCGTCGGGACAAAAGCTGAACTGATAAACGGTAGGAAAATTAGCGGGTACGAGTAAGCTGTAGCTCCTTCCATCGACTTTGCTGTCAACCCTGGTATAACCGCCAACCATGTCAGTGCTAGCGTGAACAGACCGATTATTCCTGCTACAGCAAGCCAATCCAAGAAATTAGCGCTAGAACGAAAACCCATTAAAAGGGCTACAAGAATAACTACCACAAGCGTTAACCCATTGGAAACAAGAGAGGTCAAGACGTGAGCCCACATAATCGAGGAACGTTTAATGGGCATCGTAATGAAACGGGCCATTAATCCACTCTTTACATCTGTAAATAACCGCAAGGATGTGTAAGCGACACCGGATGCGATTCCCATCAATAAAATTCCCGGTAATAAATAATTAACGTAATTATCTGTCCCTGTTTCTATTGCGCCACCAAAAACGTAGACAAATAACAGCATCATCATAATCGGTGTAATTGCCACCGTAATAATCGTATCTGGACTACGCATGATATTACGCATTAAACGACCAAGTAAAACCCCTGTTCTATTTTTCATTTACATTTCCTCCTTTTTACCTATAATCGCGAGGAAAATATCCTCTAACGTCGGTTGGTTTTCGATGTACTCAACTTTTGCTGGTGGGAACATCTCTTTCAATTCCGTTAGGGTACCTGTTGTGATGATTTTCCCTTCATGTAAAATGGCGATTCGGTCCGCCAGATGTTCAGCTTCTTCTAAATATTGAGTCGTCAATAAAATCGTCGTACCACCATCTGCAAGCTCTTTAACGGTTTCCCACACTTCAATCCGTGCCTCTGGATCTAACCCTGTCGTTGGTTCATCGAGAAAAATGACTGCTGGAGTACCAATTAGACTCATGGCAATATCAAGCCGACGCTTCATCCCACCTGAATATTGGTCTGCCCGACGATTGGCCGCATCCGTCAAACTAAACCTTGTCAGTAGATTGTCAGCGACTTGAGTAGGATTGGAAACTCCCCGTAACTTGGCAATCATGATCAGATTTTCTCTACCAGTGAGCATGCCATCTAAAGCTGCGAACTGTCCTGTCAGACTAATGCTCTCGCGAACATAATCTGGTTGATGTTGAACGTCAAAGCCACAAATATTTACTTTACCACCATCAGATTTCATCAATGTCGAGAGGATGTTGATTGTCGTCGTCTTGCCTGCTCCATTTGAACCTAGCAAAGCGAAAATTTCACCACGCCGTACATCAAAATCCACTCCCTTTAATACTTCCTTGTCTTTATAAGATTTCTTTAACCCTTTTACTGATATCGCTACATTGCTCATATTTTTTCCTCCTTATATTAAGTGTAGAAAGATTGCTTTCGAAATCGAAAATTTCCTAGCTTAGTCTGAAAAGAGAGGTAGATACTCGTATACAGACAAAGCAGTATAAATATCCGATTAACGGCCTTAATTCTAGATTGCCAATACTCCCCTATTAAGTCTGACTTATAATAAGTATTACTTAGTACCAAGTCAAAAAATAACTGAATAGTGAAGGTGATAATTCACATTGGTTACCCACTATTCAGAACGGGATTATTGCTTCTACTTAATCGATTCTTGAACCTCTTATCCATCCTCAATATACTCGCTTTACCTCATATACATTTTCCTTCTCGGTACCTATTTTTACTTCTTTTTATCTGTAATCTTTTTCATTGCCTTAGCAACTTCTTTGTCTACAGATTCTTGGTAGATGTCAGCGTATGTTTTTGAATCTTTGATTAAATCGTCGCAGAAAGCTGCCACGTCATTACCTGTCACTTCGAGTACACCTTTCCCGGAGGCAGCACCTTCTTCAAAAAGATCAATAATTCCCGAAAGTAAACCAGTCCCTTCGGTTAACTCGACAGGGCCGACCTTAAAAAAATATTTTTGAATCTCCTTGTAAACAACACGATAATCTTGTGGGAGGGCTTTGACACGCGCCATGTGTGCTCTCCACTCTTTTTTACCCTCAATAATGTCTTGTATGCTCATTTTTATCCTCCTTATTTACCCAGTTTTTTAGCAACATTTCTGTTTAGTTGCTCACGCCACTTATCGCGATAAGATTTTGCTTCCTCTTCACCGCACAATGCCGAACAGAAGCCTTGAATATCATCGCCCAAAACCTCTTGAACACGCTGACCTTCCGCTGCCGTTTCTTCAAGTAGACCAAGTACACCGTCAAGAATTGGCATGAGGTTGCGACCAGTGAAATCTGAGTGCGACCAAAGATTAGCTTTAATTTTTTCCCATGCCGTTTGATAATCAGATGGCAATTTTTTGGCACGGGATTCAAAATTTTTCATTTCTTTCGTCATGTCACTACCTGTAATTTTTTTCCCAAAACCTCATTACTTTTCCTCCTTTTTTTATAAAGCTGAACCAAAAACACTGGACGATACAATTTATGAAACTAGATTGACTTTAAAGCATTAATTTTTGAAGATAAAAAATCCCATTTTTCCCAAAACAATTCAAGTTCCTGGCGCCCAGCTTCATTAAGTGTGTAAAACTTGCGGGGTGGACCCATATCTGACGGTTTCTTTTCTACATTAACTAGTTTTTTCTTTTCTAATCGTACTAGGATAGTGTATACAGTTCCTTCCACAACTTCAGTAAACCCAAGTTGGTTTAGGCGACGGGTAATTTCATAGCCATAGGTTTCATGACGACTAATAATTTCCAACACACACCCTTCCAGCGAACCCTTCAGCATCTCAGTTAAATTTTCCAAGTTCAGCGCCCCCCTATTCTGTCTGACTTATATTCTGTATTACTTAGTACCGAGAAAAAATTTTACTTAATAGCTTTGTGTAAAAAGGCTATTAAGTAATACTAACTACATCTATAATGTAGCACTAAGTAGTGAGGGTGTCAATTAAAATTTAGAAACTTTTTCAAAATTCACTACTAAGCACTACAAGTATCAAGTAACACTTACTACAAGTACATCGTAACACTAAGTAGATTGACTGTCAATTGGAATTTATAATTTTTTTTAATTCTTTTAATTCTGCTCATTATTTTTGAAATTATTAATTGTCCATATTTTATCCTTTGGATTACACACATAAAGAAAGAGCACAACTTCTACTCTGAATTGTGCTCGATTGTGGAAATATAAAAAATTTATTGTTAGCCTATTTCTATAACATCATTTATTCTTTTGGTAAAATTCCATTTGTAATTTTCAGTAACAATTTGTTTAAAATGGTTACACATAAATTGAGGATAATCAAGACGAAGGCAAGAAAAACTATATATTTAAAGATTATATTCGAAATTGATCCTACAATCCAATTCCCTCCAAAGTATATAAAAATAAAGCCCATTAATGTTGCTAAAAGATAGGATATCCCAACCCCTAAAATTTGGCGTTTTGTCAGTACCTTTAACGTTCCTCTATTTTTCATAATCCTGTAAATGATGATTACAATAGATATAGCAATAAATAAATACTCCATTATATAACCACTCCTACTTTTCATTCTTGACATAATGACGATAAAATTCTTTATGCTTTTACCGTATCAATAGGAATCAACGTTTTTTTGAAAGTGAATGATAAATTCGATATAAACATTCACTTGTAATTGACAAGTAAATAATATCCCAGTTTATTTTGATAATATCATTTTGTTTTATAATAAAACATACCCCCTTCTTGAATATTAAAAGGGTTTATTTTTACATCTCCTTAGGTGCTTTAATTCCTAATAATCGTAAAGATTCTTGCAAAAGTATCGAAACCGCATAAGCAACTTTCAAACGTTCTCTTTGTAATTCATCATTCGTTAAAAACTTCGTATTAGCATAATATTTATTAAAGCTTCTTGCTAGTTGCAAACTAAATTTCGCAATTGTTGAAGGATTTGCTTGAACAAAAGCCGTTTCGATTACATGAGGAAAAGTTTCAATAAGTTTTATTACTTCCCACGCTTCCCCATCTAAATAATTTAAATGCGATTCCGTAAATGAAAATTTGCCTTTGTTGAGTAAAGTTTGAATCCGCGCATTCGTATATTGAACATACGGTCCCGTTTCTCCTTCAAAAGTCACCATCTTTTCAATAGAAAATTCGATATCATTCATTCGTTCATTTTTTAAGTCGTTGAAAATAACTGCTCCAATTCCGACCTCATTTGCTACTTTTTCTTTATTTTTAAGTTGGGGATTTTTTTCTTCAATATTTTTTCTCGCAGCTTGCATCGTTTCTGCTAACACATCGGCTAGTAAAACGACCTTCCCTTTACGAGTAGACATTTTTTTCCCGTCCTTTAACATCATGCCAAATGGAACATGCATTAAATTTTCGGACCATTGATACCCCATTTTCTTCAACACTGCAAACAACTGTTTAAAATGGAGCGACTGTTCATGGCCGACCACATAAAAAATTTTAGCTGGTTCATATAAATTGTATCGATACATGGCCGCTGCTAAATCACGGGTCGCATATAAAGTGGCCCCATCTTTTTTCATCATTAAACAAGGTGGCATTTCTTCTAATTGAACGACCATCGCACCGTCGGATTCTTCAAGTAATCCTTTATTTATTAATTCTTCTACAACAGAACCCATTTTATCGTTATAAAAGGCTTCACCGTGATAGGAATTAAAGGAAACACCTAACATTTGATAAATGTCTTCAAACTCCTTTAACGAAGCATCTCGGAACCATTTCCATAATGCGTGAGCTTCCTCATTTCCATCTTCAAGGGCTTTAAAAGCTTCTCTTGCTTTGTCGTTTAACGACTCTTCTTTTTCTGCTTCTTCATGAAACTTTACATAAATTTTTAATAGCTCTTCAATAGGATTTTGTTCAATAGCCTGTAGATTGCCCCACAATTGGTAGGCAACGATCAATTTCCCAAATTGGGTACCCCAATCTCCTAGATGATTAATACGGATAGCTTCATAACCTAACTTCTCAGAAATGTTTGCTAACGCATTGCCAATTACCGTGGAACGAAGATGTCCCATCGAAAAGGGCTTCGCAATATTTGGTGATGAAAAATCTAAAACAACCTTTTGACCGTTTTTCTCTTTTGTTCCAAAATGATGTTTTTCCAATAAAACCTTTTCAATTACATTATTGGCCACTTGTAATTGATGAAAAAATACATTGACATAGGCCTGTTCTGCACGCACTTCTTGTATAAAATCACCTTGAATTTTTTCGGCTATTTCCTTCGCAATTAATTGAGGAGATTTTTTCAACTTTTTTGCTAGTGTAAAACAAGGAAAAGAAATATCTCCTAAGTGGGCATATTTAGGTATTTCCAACAATGATTCTATTTCCTCAACTGATAAACTTTCATTTAATGCCTTCGAAATAAGGAACGCTAATTTCGTTTTCATTTTTCATCCTCCTCTAAACAAAAAAGCTCCCGTCTCTATAAAAAAGAGACGAGAGCATAAATTCCCGTGGTACCACTCTAGTTGCCACAAATGTGACCGCTTTTTTCGTTCATAACGGGGTGCCTTCCCCGATCTTCTCTACTAAGTTTCAAGAAGTTTCTCCAAAGTGCGTTTCACTAATATTTTCAGTATTAGGCTCCCACCACCCCTAATTCGCTTACCCTTCCATATTAGCTACTGTCTTTTTCATCGAATTTCCCATTCATTAAATTAAAATTGATTCTACATAATCGTAAATTGAAATGCAAGAAAATTTTAATAAAACAGTTCAATGATTAAAACATAGTTTATTCAGCTAACGTTAATACCGGATAAACATATGGTTCAGTCGGCTCGTCTATTACTTTCCAGCCAGTTGCTTTAATAACTGGAATTTCATATCCCCCGTAATTTGTCACATCTAATACGCCTTCAATTTCAAGCCAAGTATCCTCTTTTAAAGTATTTGCCCCTTCAAATTCCGTTAAAATCCCTAAAATACTAGCGTCAGCTATACAATGGGTAATCATAAAACGAGATAATACGAGTTGATTGGAATTAAAGCCATCTTCTTTAAAAACAAACCCGCTCATTTGAATGGTTCTTCCTACATATTCCGTTGGATTTTCATTTAACGCTTCGTAATAAGAACCAAAAATATCATCTTGCATTTGAATCGTCTCGGATTGCTCAAGTAACGATAACTTTTTCTCATATTCTTCATTTGATAAATAATTGTTATTCACTAATGGAACGTGGTCACTTGAATAAATATCAATATTTTCTTTATCTGTAAGGGTTGTTTCATTCAAAGGGGAAGTTTCCTTTTGATTTACTTGGGAAAAAATCGCTCCTTTATTTGAAGCAATGGTGGAATTTAAAGTAGCTGGTTCAAAAGCAAATCCCGTAATAATAGGAAAAACCATCACACTGTAACTGAATAATCTTGATAAATTAAATTGTTCATTGCCATGGTCATGACCGTGATGACAACTTGGACCACAATGATGATGTCCTTTCCCTTTCCTTTGAAAAATACGAAACAGCTGTATAAAGAACAACAGGATAAAAATACCCGCTGCTAACTTACTAATATTTTCATATTTCGGGTTAATATATTTCATGATCGTCCCTGTCGAATGTAAATCAATGAAAAACAACACGAATACGCCTAAAATGACAGCTTTGATAAAATGTTGCAAGTGAAACTTCATGGAAACACCCCTATAGGAAACTAGTTAAACTTACAAATAAAAAGACAATTGTTGTAATTAGAAGGAATAATACGAATACAAACTTCGCCTTAAAGACACTTAGTAACATGATCGTATTTTTCAAATCAATCATAGGTCCATACACTAAAAAGGCAAGGATGGAAGTTGTGGGAAACAAGTTTCTAAAGGAAGCACCAATGAAGGCATCTGCCTCTGAACATAGGGATAAGAAGAATGCTAATGCCATCATTACAATCGTCGAATGGTAAACACTATCTCCGAAAGCTAGCAACGCTTGGGCAGCTACAAAGGTTTGTAAGCCAGCTGCGACAAAGGCACCAATAATTAAATATTTACTCATATCAAAAAATTCATCGATTGAATGTTCGAACATTCCTTTTACTCTTTGATATAAAGGGGGGTGTTTTACTTTTGATTTTGTGACGCTATGTTCCTTATGTTTTAATTGATTTGATTTAAATAAAAAGCTTATCACTAGTGCAATGGCTAATGCTGCGACAAACCCAACGCCCATTCGTAACAAAGCCATCCTTAAATCATTTCCAAAGGCCATATACGTTGAAAGGATAACAATTGGATTAATTAATGGACCGGTTAATAAAAAACCAACTCCTGCATATAAAGGAACGCCTTTATCAATTAATTTTCGAACAATAGGAACGATTCCACATTCACATGCTGGAAATAAAGCACCGACTATACAACTCATGAACACGGCTTTTACTTTACTTTTCGGAATCCATGACTTGATATGTTCTTCCGTAATAAATATTTGAATAAATCCAGCAATTAGGACACCTATTAAAACAAATGGAATGGCTTCGATTAAAATACTAAGGAAAATGGTATTTAACTGGGGTAAAGAACTCCATTCTTCCGTAACGAAAAATGGACTAAAAAAAATGAAACCAACGACTAAAAGGAGGAAAATGATTGTAGAAAGATTAAATGAAGATTTTTGGCTATAGGACATTGAAACTCACTCCTTCTCCATATTTTCATAGAACTACTTGTTCGATAACATTTCTATCTACCTTGTTCTAAATTTTCTATTATCAACAATACAAAATACTATTTTTTAAATCTCCTATAGTAATTTTAGTAAAGGAAGCATTAAAACATGCTAAAAAAATGATTATTTTTCAAACCATTACTTATAAAAAAGAAAAAGTGTAATTTCAGCTTAAAGCTAAAATTACACCTTTCGAAAAGTTTACTTAACCATAGAAAGTAAAACAACAGTTTAACGTATGCAAACTGTTGTTGAGATTACAATTATTTACTTTGTAATTTGTTCATTTGTGCCATCATTTGACGAACTTGCTTTTCAGATGGTTTACGTCCCATTTGAGCCATCATGACACGAATCATTTGTTCATTGATTGGTGGGTTTTCTTTTAAATATTTCATCATATATTGACGTGCTAAAAAGAAACCTAGTGCAACGCCCCCTACTAGAGCGATAATTACGATAAGAATCCAAGCCCATGTAGCCATTTTGTGCCAACCTCCTCCACTGCCGTTAATACCATGAATCAAACTTTGTTCAACCACTTTATACGAATGGAAAATCAAGTTTCACAATCATATAAAGAAAACAAAGATAAACTCTCCATGAAGGATTATACACTATAAACTGCTTAGATACTAGCTTTTCAATTGTTTTTTCTATAATCGTATCCCAAACCTACAATCCGTAAAACTATTCATTTCTAATAAGAAGCATGTTTAATCGGTTTTAACCATCCACATTCCGATTCTTCTGTATTAAAAGCAATAAAAGAATCATTCATTTGGCTCAAACTATGGAATAAATCCAAATCTAACATACGAGATCCCTCACAAATGGCCTCTATATGATAATTACATACTTTTATTTTTAAACCACCTTTAAGTTGGTGTTCAAATTTCAAATAATCATCTACCCATTGAATTGTCGGGAAACTCTTTTTTAAATGCTCGTAAATTACACCTTGTACCATTCTTCCTTCAATCGGTTCACAGAGATAGCTTAGCTGCTTATCCGCAGAGGACTCGAGAGCTTGCTCTTTAGTCGATACCATTTCAAGAAGCATTCTTTCCCTTCCAAATACAAAAGATTGGTACTGTTTTTTTATATGAAATATTGAATATGTTCTCATGTTACGTCCTCCTCTCATTACCAACATTATAAAGAATAGATTCTGAATATTTTGTCAAAGGGTGTCACGACTTTCCTTCTATTTTTGTCAAAATAGCATGAATGACTAATTTCGTTCACTTTTCCTAGATTCCCTCAGCCTCAAGACCTAGTGAAAAATGCAATCGGAGTCCGTTTTAGGAAATATCGTTAAGAGATAACATAAAGGTACAACAGAAAGGAGCAAGAGAAATGAAAAAATTATTTCTATTATTAGTCGGAGGTATTACTGCAATCGTCGCCCTTTGTATGGTTGGGCCACTACTTGGCTTTGCTTTTTCTGCATTACTAGTCTTCTTAGGTATGCATTATTACGTAAAAACAACATCAACAATGATGAAAGTAGTATGGGTTGCAATTGGTTTAATGGGAGTGTTTTCAGCTATTTCAAACGTGCCAGCAATTATCGGCTTAGCAGCATTAGTTGTTCTATATATCATTTATAAAAAATGGAACAATGAAGAAGTTTCTTTTAAACAAATTAAAGAAGATTCGAGCGATCCATTTACAAACTTTGAAAAAGAATGGGTAAAATTAACAAAATAAAGGAGAGATAGGAAATGGTAAGTTTATTAAAACGATTTAAATATACAGTAGAGGCAGATTTACACGAACTTTTCGATAAAAAGGAAAGAAAAAATCCTTTAGCCATGTTAAATCAATATATTCGAGAAGCTGAAAAACAAACTGAACAAACAGGTAAATTACTACAAAGACAGGAAAAATTAAAAGAGCAACTTGAAAGTGAATTAAAAGAAGCAAATGACATGCTAGAAAAACGTACTGCACAGCTACAATTAGCTGAACAAGCAATGGAAGAAGATTTAATCACCTTTGCCCGCTCTGAAGTTGAAACATATAAAACGCGTCAAATGACCTTATTACAAAGTCTTGAAACAACAAATAAGGAATTTATTGCACTGGAACAAAAATTTGAAACGATGAAGCACAAAATTAAAGATATGAAAGTACGTCAGCTTCAATTGATGGGAAAAGAAAACGTTACCCGTGCCCATCACAAAATGAATGCGGTCATCGAATCAAACAATGAATCGGACTTTGATGATTTATCTTCTTACATTGACAATCTTGCAAATAAAATCGAAAAGGATTATGAACGAACTCAATTGGAGGCGCGTTTAGCTGGGCTTGAAAAAACTCATCATAATAGCAATGTAAAAGAAATTGAAGAGAACACATCTAGTACAATCGACTAAACATGTTATAATAACCAATATTAGGAGAAGGCTTTTTCGAGTCTTCTCCTTACATTCTGTATAAAAGACTCATTTATTAAGGATTAGCAACTTAAATCGTAAAAAGGAGGAACCATCTTGAACAGATTAAGTACGGACCTATTAACGTTTATCACGATTACCGTGTTATTAATTGTGTTCGTTGAGCTAACGATTTTTAATAATGGTGGCGCCTTTTTACTTATTATTGGGGCTCTCCTACTCTATTATAGCTTTTCAAAAAATAAAAAACTGTTTTTCTGGATTGGTTGTTTATTTATCTTTTTTGCTATCTTATCCGTTTGGAGTTTACGACTACTCATCGTTGGGATATTAATCTATCTCTTATATAAACATATTACAAAGGAACAAAAAACGGTTACAATCGATTCCCAACTAGATCCAACTGCTCTAAAGAAAAACGATCTTTTTGGCAGTACTTCTTCTCCCCTCGAACAATATAAGTGGGAAGATGTCCATATCCAAAAATTAATTGGGGATATAACAATTGATGCGACGGAAACGATATTACCGACTGGCACTTCTGTCATTTCAATTCGGCAGTCCATCGGGAAAGTAACGATTGTATTACCATATGAAATTCCTTTCCGCATACAATATTCCACTATATTAGGGGAAGCGAAATTTTTAGGAAAATCAAAAAGGCTTATAAATGAAAAGCTTATTTTTGAAGATGGTCAACCTGAAGACGCTAAGCGTAAACTAATTATCCATGTGGCAACTTGGTTAGGAGATGTGGAGGTGATTCGAAAATGATATCGTTTGTTTTTCGCATCATCACCTTATTTTTATTATTAAGTAGTATGACGTTTGGCTTTATTTATTTATTCCTAGGCTCCCCCGATGAAGATTGGAGCTTTTTATGGGAGCAAGATGTTGAAAATTTCCCGATTCTTGCCATTATACTGATTGCTCTATCTATTATTAGTTTTATCATTAGCATATGGATAAGTGCCGTTGCAAAATCGAGGGAAGTATCTGCCACCCGGTATGTAAAACAATTAGTAGAACCTGATTTTTCATTAAAGAAAAAGAGAAATATTTCATATACATTAAAAAAGGCGTTAACCCAAGCAAATGAATTAATCGAAACTCAAAGAACAAGCTTACAACGGTTATCCAATGAAAAAGCAGAAGCAAATGATAAAATTATTCAAGAACGGATCATTGCAGAAAGGCAGCGATTAGCTCGAGAGTTACATGATTCTGTCTCACAGCAACTGTTTGCTGCATCTATGCTATTATCTTCTATTACAGAACGGGATGAAGATTTCGGTGCTTCGAAAACGACTTTAACTCAAGTGGAGAAAATTGTTCAGCAAGCCCAATTGGAAATGAGAGCATTATTACTTCATTTACGTCCGATTGCCCTAAGAAACAATACACTTGCTCAAGGGCTAACTGAGTTAATTCAAGAACTTCAACAAAAAGTTTATTTCAACATCGAATACCAAATTGAAGAAATTGTTCT
The DNA here is from genome assembly GCF_045369345.1 of Ureibacillus sp. 179-F W5.1 NHS. NCBI lineage: Bacteria > Bacillati > Bacillota > Bacilli > Caryophanales > Caryophanaceae > Ureibacillus > Ureibacillus sp. 179-F W5.1 NHS. The sequence continues at coordinate 17,585 of NZ_JBIQFG010000008.1, forward strand.
TTCAAAGGCGGAGGAAGATCATTTATTCCGTATTGCCCAAGAGGCATTATCCAATACATTACGTCATGCAAAAGCAACTGAAGTAGAACTACTATTAATTGCTAGAGATAACGTGGGTATTTTACGTATTCAAGATAATGGTCAAGGTTTTAATATGGAAGAAGATAAAAACACTTCTTATGGATTGAAAAATATCGCAGAACGGGCAGTGGAAATCGGCTGTACTTATAAAATCGTTTCTGTTCCTGGGGAAGGAACGATTGTGGAAGTAAAGGTACCGATTAAGCATAAAGAACAAATCGAAGGAACGGAAAAAAGTTCTTCTAAAATGGAGCTAACAGAAGATGACGGAAATCAATAAAATTGAAAGTTTGAAATGGGAGATGGAAAAATGATAAGAATATTAATTGCCGATGATCATGAAATGGTACGGATTGGTGTATCGGCCTATCTTTCAGCACAACAGGATATGACCGTTGTCGGCGAGGCGTCAAATGGGGCAGAAGCGGTTGAGAAAGCCCTCGAACTAAAGCCTGATATTATTTTAATGGATAATGTTATGCCTGTTTTAACTGGTGCTGAGGCAACCGCTCAAATTTTACAAAAGTGGCCGACTGCAAAAATTATGATGGTAACAAGTTTCTTAGATGACGATAAAGTTTATCCGGCATTGGAAGCTGGTGCAGTCAGTTACATATTAAAAACATCCAACGCAAAACAAATTGCTGAAGCGATTCGTAAAACGATGAATGGTGAAACCGTATTAGAACCAGAAGTCACAACAAAAATGATGTCACGAATACGAAGTAACGCCTCCTCTCCCCTTTATGAACAACTGACGGAACGGGAAATGGAAGTATTACTCCTCGTAGCCCAAGGCAAAACAAACCAAGACATTGCCGATGAATTATTTATCGCCTTAAAAACGGTTAAAACCCACGTGAGTAACATTTTAGCGAAATTAGAAGTACAAGACCGTACACAAGCAGTTGTCTATGCATTTCAAAATGGATTAGTAAAATAATAACATAACATTGCATTTGTAGATGAAAAGGACTATTGTATGAACCCACTTTTCATCTTTTTATTTTGTTTTGCGGTTAGTGATTATTAACAATGCGACCGTAAAAAAACTACTACAAAAATCCTTGTAGTAGTTAAAAATTAAAAGTTTACCTAACTCCCCAAGAAATCCTTCCAGAAAAGTAATATAGTTTATGAAAATGGGAATGATTTCATACTAACCTTCTCTATTATTTTTAACATTTTTAGTAGATAATCTTATCAGTTCTGTTCCAATTTTATATCGTTTTGTCTGTTCATCGACAGATAATATATTTTCATCTCGTAAAACGGTTAATATACGATGTAATGTACTAGGTGGTAATTGTAAATATCGGGCTAATTCATTGACTCCCCACTGAGGTTGTTCATCGATGAAGGCACGGAGAACAGCAAAAGCTTTTGAAATTGAATTATTGTTCATAGATTACTCCTCAAGTGAAAAAGTAACAACAAAAACTTCGACGAATTTCTCCCTTATTTAAGTATTAATCGGCAAGTTTAACGAACTTCCATTTCAGCTAAATCTTCAGCAATCAAAAAGGATGCTTCAGTGTTATTTTTTATTTCTTCCACCGTTACACCAGGAGCAGTTTCTACTAAGACCATTCCTTCCTCCGTAAAATCAAACACTCCTAAATCTGTAATTAAACGATCTACTACCCCTTGACCAGTTAAAGGTAGCGTACAATCCTTTTTCACTTTCGATTCCCCATTTTTTGAAACATGTTCCATAATGACAACGACTCGTTTAGCACCATGTACTAAATCCATTGCACCGCCCATGCCTTTTACCATTTTCCCAGGAATCATCCAGTTCGCTAAATCACCCGTTTCCGAAACTTCCATTCCACCTAAAATCGCTATATCAACATGACCACCCCGAATCATTGCAAAGCTTTCGGCAGAATCAAAAAAGGAGGCACCTTTTACAATCGTAACCGTTTCTTTTCCTGCGTTAATTAAATCTGGATCTACCTCTTCCTCTGTTGGGTAGGCACCAATTCCTAATAACCCGTTTTCGGATTGTAAAAGCACTTGGTAATCAGATGGAATTTCATTCGCCACAAGTGTTGGCATCCCAATTCCTAAATTAACGACCATTCCATTTTGAATCTCTTTTACGGCCCTTTGTACAATTAATAGACGATTTGACATTAAACATTCACCTCTTTACGAGTGATTTTTCGTTCAACACGTTTTTCAAAGTTGGAACCAAGGAATACATGTTGAACGTAAACAGCAGGTGTATGAATATGATCAGGATCGAGACTACCTGCTTCCACAATTTCCTCTACTTCGGCAATCGTAATTTTCCCTGCCGTTGCAACAATCGGGTTAAAATTCCGTGCCGTTTTCCGATAGATAAGATTCCCTAAAGTATCAGCTTTCCACGCTTTAACAAACGCGAAATCTCCGACTATAGCCCTCTCTTCTATATAAGTTTTTCCGTAAAAAACTTTCGTCTCTTTTCCTTCAGCTACGAGTGTCCCTACCCCCGTAGCAGTATAAAAAGCAGGTATGCCAGCACCACCTGCACGAATTCGTTCCGCTAATGTTCCTTGTGGTGTTAATTCTACTTCCAGTTCCCCGTTTAATAGCTGTTGCTCAAAAATTTTGTTTTCGCCTACGTAGGAGCCGATCATTTTTTTTATTTGCTTATTTTTTAATAGTAAGCCTAATCCCCAATCATCGACACCACAATTGTTACTGACAACGGTTAAGTTTTTAACTCCCATCTTGGCAATTGTTTGGATTGCATGTTCAGGTATGCCACACAAACCAAAGCCGCCTACTAAAATCGTATCGTTATCTTTTAATCCTTCTAATGCTTTTTCCATTGATTCAATTACTTTTGACATTTTTCCACACCTCCTTTATCTATATATGATAGAAATAAAGCTATCATTCCACTATGTCGAATAGTTTTTCAATTTTTTTCATAAAAAAAGACCTATGAACAAAGTTCATAGGTCGAATTTTTGATTATAATGCTTTTACTCTTGCGACAACATTGTCGACTGTAAAGCCGTATTTCTCCATAATGATTTCCCCAGGAGCACTTGCACCAAATTGATCAATGGCAAGGATATCTCCTTCGAAACCAGTATATTTATGCCAACCGAATGAAGAACCCATTTCAATTGCTAAACGTTTTGTTACTGCTTTTGGCAGTACGGACTCTTTATATTCAGCTGATTGTTGTTCGAAACGATCCATAGACGGCATCGAAACAACCGACACGTCCATTCCATCAGCTAACAATTGTTTTTGTGCCTCTACTGCTAAAGATACTTCTGAACCAGTTGCAATTAAAATAGCATCTGGCGTTTCTTTAGTTGCTGGAGAAACAACATATGCCCCTTTAGCAACACCATCTTTTGCTAGGGTAGCTGTCGTTTCTAGCACCGGTAAGTTTTGACGAGAAAGAACAAGCGCTGTTGGTACATTTTTAGATGAAACAGCTAATTTCCATGCTTCTGCAGATTCATTAGCATCAGCTGGACGAATTACAGAAAGATTTGGCATAGCTCGTAAAGAAGCTAAATGTTCTACTGGTTCGTGCGTTGGTCCATCTTCCCCAACTGCAATCGAATCATGAGTAAATACATAAGTCACCGGTAATCCCATTAATGCAGATAAACGTACAGCTGGACGAACATAGTCAGAGAATACAAAGAATGTTCCACCAAATACATTTAATCCGCCATGTAATGCCATACCGTTTAAAGCTGCACCCATTGCAAATTCACGAACACCAAACCAAATATTGCGGCCTTCTGGTGTATCAGGGAAGAAATCGCCTGCACCTTTAATCGTTGTTTTGTTGGATCCCGCAAGGTCCGCACTACCACCGAAGAAGGAAGGAACTTTTTTCGCTAATGCATTGATCACTTCCCCTGATGATGAACGAGTAGCGATTGATTTTCCTGCTTCATAAACAGGAACTTCAGCATCAAAGTCTTCAGGTAGTTCATTGTTCATCGCTTTAATGAATTGTTCTGCTAACTCAGGGTATTCCGCTTTGTAGCTTTCAAATTTTGCATTCCATTCAGCTTCTGGTTGAACCCCTTGTTTGTCAGCTGCTTCTTTGAAAATGGAATACACTTCCTCAGGAATTTGGAATGGTTCATGTTCCCAACCGTAAGTAGCTTTTGTTAAAGCAACTTCGTCTGTACCAAGTGGTGCACCGTGGGAATCTGCTTTCCCTGATTTGTTAGGAGAACCATAACCAATGACCGTTTTTACCTCTATTAATGTTGGTTTACCTTTTGATTGTTTCGCTTTTTCAATTGCTTCATTGACTGCATCTACATCCGTACCGTCAGCAACATGTATATAGTTCCAACCATAAGATTCGAAGCGTTTTTGTACATTTTCAGAGAATGATTTCGCTAAATCACCATCTAAAGAAATATCATTGGAATCGTATAAAACGATTAATTTATCTAATTGTAAGTGTCCAGCTAAAGAAATCGCTTCAGCAGCTACCCCTTCCATTAAATCGCCATCACCACATAATGCATACGTATAATGATCTACGATTTCATGACCTGGTTTATTATATGTAGCAGCTAAATGACGTTCAGCCATAGCCATCCCTACTGACATTGCAATACCTTGTCCAAGGGGACCTGTCGTTGCCTCAACACCTACTGTATGACCGTATTCAGGATGTCCTGGAGTTTTAGAACCCCATTGACGGAAATTTTTAATTTCCTCCATGTCTAAACCATATCCACCAAGGTGTAATAAGCTATATAGTAACATTGAACCGTGACCAGCTGATAAAACAAAACGGTCGCGATTATACCATTTCGGATTTTGAGGATTATGACGCAATTGTTTTGTCCAAAGTGTGTATGCCATTGGAGCCGCACCCATTGGTAAACCTGGATGACCAGAGTTTGCTTTTTCGATTGCATCAATAGATAAAGTTCGGATTGCATTAATTGCTATTAGATCCGCGTTTTGTGCCATTATTTGACATCCTTTCTCGTGCTAATTATTGTTCTTATACAGTTTAGACAAGATTTTCTAATAAAACAATCCTATTCATAGACATTTTAGAATTATGTCATACTTTATTTAAATATGTCACATTAGTATCTTCTTTAATTCAGTTTATTTCGTTGAATTTCTTTAATTTTATCTGGTGTAACGTCATTTCCATCCGCATCATAGACTTGTACATTTTCGATTGTATTACGGAAAGAAGAACGGAATGATTCTAAATACTCTTTTCTAAGGGAAGTACGCTCTTTTGCCTCAGCTTCCGTTAATTTACCCTCTTTCGCCTTTTTTGACAGCTCATTAATACGAGCAATTTTTTCTTTTGATAACATCCTTTTCTCACCTTTCTATCTCAACCATTTAGCAATATGAAATATAAATCATCATAATAAATACTTACTATTATTTTAAACGCTAAACGAAGATATTCAATACTTCAAAGGTAAGGAAAAATGGAGAGAAGCGCAAGTAAAACACCTTTGCAAAATAATAACTATTTGTTAATCAAACATTTTATATTCCCTAACTTTGTTTCATTTAATACAAAAAAGTAAGCACCCTTTTAAGATGCTTAGATTGTCTATTCTATATTAAATTACTAATTAAAACTTGAGACCGTATCCCCTTGTATCGGTTCTTTCCCATCATGAAAACGAATTCGAATAGACTTCCCTTTTGTGAAATCTACAGTATCCATCACTTGGAAGTGTAAATGGGGTTCAGAAGAATTTCCTGAATTTCCACATAAACCGATAAATTGCCCCGCAGAGACAATTTCTCCTTCTTGAACTTGAATAGAGTGTTGTTTTAAGTGAGCAAGCATACTATATTCTTTATGTTTGTGTTCGATAATGACACAATTACCTTCCGGAACATCCGGATTCATTTCCCCAGGGACATTATCTTCTATATCCTTTATAATTTTCACGACTTTCCCATCAGCTGGAGCAAGTATTTCTTGATTAAAAGCGTAATAATTTTCATTTTTCGATGGGTTCTCTTTATAAGTTTTGTTATTTTGAACTTGAACTAAATCGTAAGCATATCGTTGGCTCTCATAGACATAATGATAATTGATAAACTCATTTAAACCACCCCAAAAAACAAACCATTCCCCTTTAATCGGCATATCGTAACGATTCTTTGTTAATCGTTTATCTGTTTTCGGATAGATGACGTATGGTTTCAAAATAAGTCTTTGAATTATACCCGTTTCATCGAAGGAAACGGAAATTGCTTTTTCCTCTCGCTCATCTAACCAAACATAATGAATGGAATCTAACATATTGGTACGAAACTTAATGTGGTAACTAGTTACACCTTCATTAAATGAACGGGCTAATTCTGTAAACTGCTCAATGGAAATTAAGTTTTGAAATTCCTCAGTCGTTTGTCGATAAATCGTTTCATATTCTCCTGAGTGAAAATAAGTACCAAACTCCTCGGGCGTAATAACTTTAAACATTTCCACCACTCCACCTCCGTCATTTTGTTAGAACTTTCTATATTAATAGATACGAACAAATTGTAAAAACGTTTCAATTTCTTCTGTTTATAAACATTCATTTTCTGCAGTTAGACTTCTAGATTTAAATATAAAATGGGACAAGTTCCACAGAACATGCCCCACCTATTATTTAACTAGTCTTCAAGTTCTTCCATATACTCAGTATATCGTCGGTGCACTGTCGCTTTACTTACTTGGAAGCCTAATCCTCTTAGCGTTGATGCAATTTCATGAAATGTTAGCCCCTTATTTCGTAGGTTAACAATTTCTTCGATTGGTACATCGATCCGTTCTCGTCCTTCGTGTAAATGACGATTTTTAATATTTTTTTCTGGTCGATATCCATTTTCAACCGCCCGTTTCATTCCTCTTTTAATTTTAGCGTTATGTATTTTCCGTTGATATTCCTCTACAATCGCTAAAATTTCTAGCAACATCGTATCCATTTCATTTAAAGAAAGGGGCCCGGCATTATTTAATGAATAAACGATTGTCCCATTTTTTTGAAGCAAATGTAAAACTGCCATTCGCGCATTACCACGTCCTAAACGTGTTTCGTCTTGAACAAATAAAGCAGGTACATTGTTTTCTTTTATATAGTCTAACATTTCAAGAAGCCCTTCCCGTTCTACTTCATATCCACTATGCTGATCTTGAAATGCTCGCAATACTTGATAATTCATTTTTTCAGCATAGTTGCGTAATTCTTCTTCTTGACGAACCAAGGACGTTTCTTGCGTATTTTTTTCTGTACTTACCCGTGTATAGATGACGGCTTTGTTATTTTTACTCATTTATTTTTAATCGCTACCTCTACTGAATGAAGATCGTCTTCATTCTCTATTTTTGCCATATAAACGCTATCTTCATTAACCAATATCGTTAAATCATGGCCTGCAACAATGTTTTCTCCAATAAGATTGTTTTCATTTTTAACTTTTTGGATCCACTCTTGTTTAGTCATTTTACCACGATATTGTTCTGCTAACGTCCATAGAGTATCACCGTGTTGAATTTCAATTTGTTCGTATGTTATATCGCCATTGTCTGTAATCAATAAAATTGCTCCCATAACGAAGAAAGCGACGAATAATACTACAATATAGCTGTTTTTTTGTAACCATTTCATAACTCTCAACCTCTTTTCGAATGTTTGTTCGGAATGTATGTTCTTAATTTAATACGAACACATGTTTTTGTCAACACTATTTTCGAACCTATGTTTGCTTTTTTGTTCTATCACTGATATACTATATGTAATTAATAGAGATACATATTCACTTAAAGAGGTGAGAGAATTGAAAAAAATATCAAAAAGACAGGAAGATATTTTAGCATTCATAAAAGAAGAAGTTCGCACGAAAGGATATCCACCATCGGTTCGTGAAATTGGCGAAGCGGTAGGTCTAGCATCCAGTTCCACTGTGCATGGGCATTTAGCTCGTTTAGAAAGTAAAGGACTTATCCGACGCGACCCTACAAAACCGCGCGCTATTGAAATTTTAGATGGGGAAACGGATACCGTTCAAAAACAATCCGTCGTACATGTTCCTCTTGTAGGGAAAGTAACAGCTGGTTTGCCAATAACTGCAATTGAAAATATTGAAGAATATTTCCCACTACCAGATACTTATGGTACGAGCGAAGAAAAATTATTTATGTTAGAAGTAATGGGTGAATCCATGATTGAAGCAGGTATTTTAGATGGAGATTACGTAGTCGTAAAACAAACTTCTACTGCGAATAATGGAGATATCGTCGTTGCTATGACAGAAGATGATGAAGCAACTGTAAAACGCTTCTTTAAAGAAAAAACTCATTTCCGCTTACAGCCTGAAAATTCTAGCATGGATCCAATTCTAGTGAACCAAGTGAGCATATTAGGTAAAGTAGTAGGCTTATATCGTCGAATTCATTAAAAAAGGTTGTCTCGTAGTCTAATCGACTGAGGCACAACCTTGTTTCGTATATTGATTATAGTTTCATTAATACGAACACGAACAATTAATTTGTTTTACTACTCGCATCAATAAAGGCTTTAAATAATTTTTGAGAATGTTCTTCTTGTGTAACTGCCATTTCTTCAGGGTGCCACTGAACCCCTATACAAAATGGATAATCTTTTAACTCTATCGCTTCAATAATTCCATCCGTTGCCTTTGCGGAAATCGAAAAAGAATCTGGAACATTTTTAACTGACTGGTGATGGAAAGAGTTTACGGCAATTTTTTCTTTACCTATGATTTGGTGCAAATGACTATTTGACTTTATTTCAATATAGTGGGATGGTACATATCTACTTGCCCTTTGTTGATGAAGGATGGGCGTAGATTCATATTGGGAATTGATATCTTGATAAAGATTTCCTCCCATTGCGATATTCAACAATTGGATTCCACGACAAATACCGAAAATCGGTATTTTTCTTTCTAAAGCGACTTTAGTAAGTGCCATCTCCATTTGATCCCTTTCTAACATCACATGCCCTAAGTTTAAATGAGGCTCTTCATGAAAATAATGAGGGTGAACATCTACCCCACCTGTTAGTAATAAGCCATCGATTTTTGTAATAAATTGGACCGCATCTTTTTCTACACCAAAGGGTAGCACAAATGGAATGCCACCTGCGTTTAAAATCGACTTCACATACGCTTCATTTATACAATACTGTCCATTGCTCTCCGTCATTGTCACACCAATAATCGGTTTCATCTAAGCACCTCCAGAATCAATCTATTACAAATAAAACTGTTATAGAATATTCTAGATAGGGTTAATTATCTCCTTTAAAAGGATTTATCTTTTCTGTTAAAGTACCTTCAAAATAAATAGATTAATTTACATTTAGACTTTGAACGAACATATAAATAGCGCCTACAAAAACACGCGGGCGCTATTAGATGATTAAGTAAAAGTGTAGCTATCAGCTATGTTTTAAACTATTAAAAAATCTAAGTTAAACTCTTAATATAATGGATTTTTTAAAAAAGTTTCTAAATCCATTTTTAAATTTTGCTTTACATCTTCATTTTCACAGTAGGTCGCATATGTTTTATAATATTTTATTAGCCCTTCATACATGGCTTTCATAAATGCTTTCTTTGGTAAGATAAAATCTTTACGAAATTCTAAGTCGTTAGGAAAAACTGATAATTCAAGTTGGGAGGGATTTTTTTTATCAGTGTTTAAAGAGATTGCTATTATTTCACCTTCAGGATGAAATACGTTAGCATATCCTTTTTCAAATGTTTCTTTTAATAAACTTTGGTAAGTTGCCCAAACATGGTCAATTAAAGAAAATATTGTTTGGCCAAAAATTTCACGACCGTTATATGTTACTTGAACGAACCCTCTAAATGGATATGGTGATTCTTCTATACTTGGGTTCATTAGCTTTCGAAGAATTTCTTCATTCTCCGGTTCATCAAATACATAGAAATTTTTCTCAATTTCATTTATTGGTTGTGGATCACTAAGCCAAGTGTCATAGCTTACCCAGGTTTTTACATTAAACAAGCATAATTCTCCTTCCTAATAAGGATTAACATAAGTTTTTTTAGGATAAATCTGTGTAACCCTTTTTGTGGTTCCATTAACCCCAATAACATAAGTTATATTATTATAAGTATAGTTAAATTGTTTAAATCCACTAGATGGTAACTTACTAGCATTTTGTTTTAAACCATTTAAAATAATTGTATCTAAACGTTGTATTGTCATTCCTTGATAAAAAAATGTTTGACTTGTTTTTCCCGGTGCCCAACTTCCATTCCAATGATTCATTGAATGGCGTTCTAAAAAATGTTTCATATCTGTTTTGGTAACACTGTAAGTTCTACCATTTGCTTTCACACTCTTTGTAGTATAATTCTTAACTGCATTTGCCGCAGCATTTTTAGGAGCAGGTACTAAAGTTTTAATAGTTTTACCTGCTGAATTTTTAAAATTGCTCTTGATACACCACTTACTATTGCTCTTGTAGCAATAACAGCAATTAATCCACATAAAGGTCCACACATAGGTTGAATGTCTGGGATATTAGAAAATTCCGTTTCTTCTAATGCTAGTTCAGGATATATAATGTTATGTTCTGGTTTTTGTACCTCTAATTCTGATTCGACAAACTTAGTATTAATATCAATTGCTTCAATAGAATTATCCTTTATTTCTCCATCTGAAAATGTATTTGCACTGGAGTGGATAGGTCCGATTAAACTAAATATAAGGGTTATTACAGTTAATATGGAAATACTTTTTTTAAAGTTCATTTCATTAATCTCCCATTGATTATTAGTAGTATTAATGACATGTCAATTTTTTACACTCGAGCTATTTTTAGTCTAACATCCATTTACTGACATTATAACATTTATACAAAATTCACCATTAAAAAACCAAAATTATATCAAATTAGAACACGTTCTCATGGTTCCAATTTATATTTAAGTTAAAGAACTAAAGTATATTAAGCTGTTTCTTTTAAACTATAAAACCAGATTTTCAGAGCAAGCTTTAGTTTGGAGTAATCTTTAACTATAGTGGAACTAACTAACAATTATATTTTATTAACCGTACTAAATTCAAAATTGAACTATTATAATTCTTTATTTTAAATTTAACCATTATTCTTTCAAAAGGAGAATAATATACCACTTAACAATCAAGTCCCCATAGAAATAAACAGTAATAGCGGAAATAGCAATTGCCGGACCAAAAGGAAACGGAGTCTTTTTACCCTCTGCTCTTACTTTTAACGTTATAATCCCTATAATTAGTCCAATTATTGAAGCTAAAAACAATGTTAAAATCGTATTCTTCCATCCTAGAACAAGTCCAATTAAAAAGAAAAGTTTAATATCTCCCCCACCTATACCACCTTTTGACACAAATGCGATGAAGTAAAGCATCCCAAAACCTATAATGGCACCTACAACACTATCCCACCATGGATCAAGAGGCACTAATATTCTGCCTAAAATTAAAAAAGGTAAAAAGAAAAGGAGTATTTTATCAGGGATAATCATGTAAACAATGTCGGAAACAACAATAATGATTAATAGAGAGATAAATAGGAGAACTACTGCTAATTCCGAAGTAAAACCGATTTTGTATGTAGCCATCGTGAAGAGAATGCCAGTTAAAAGTTCAATCCATAAATAGAGCGGAGAAATTTTCGTACCACATGTCCGACATCTCCCTCTTAAACATAAGTATGAAACTACAGGTATTAAGTCGAGGGGTGTTAATCGCCGTTTACATTTTGAACAATGGGAAGGTGGTTCGACGATTGATTCATTTTTCGGGACTCTTAATCCTACTACATTGAAAAAGGAACCTAAAACAAGCCCGATGATGAATGGGAATACTACAAAACTAATTTCCATTTACAACACCTCTAAAACTTGTTGAATCAATATATGTTATAGCTGTTAATAATTTTTAAGTATATTTCATAAAATTGGAATTTTTGTTAATATGAAGATGAGTCGGAAGGAGGTAATTTTAATGCTAGTAGAAGTGGAATTTCCAAGCTTATTAACTATTGGTTTTACCTTTGTTCTATTCATTTTTGCATTATCTACTATCATGTTGTGGGTTAAAAACAGAAAAAATAGTATAGCATATGCTTTTATTTTATTACACTTATTGTTATTATCAATTAGTTTTTATTTCTTTATGAATGGCTTTAATTTAGAAATCGATCAATATCATCCAATGGCTTCAGAAGAAAACTCTGCTCAAATTGGAATGGCAAGTATCTTTTGGGCGATCAGTATGATTAGCCTATTAATCGCCATATTTCAATTTACACGTTATACGAAAAATCGTTAATTGAAACCAAAAACTTTCCCCTCTGTGACCACCCTTTACGAAGAAATTTTATATTAATTTCCTTCATAATTCAAAAACCCGGTATACATCAATGCATACCGGGTAGAGAAAATGACGATTAGTACATTTTCATATATTGTTCGCGTTCCCAAGGGTGAACAGCTGTACGGAACATATCAAATTCGATTTCTTTTGCTTCTCTAAAGTTCGCATAAATATGTTCACCTAGTGCACGTTTCACAACTTCATCGTTTTCTAATGCAACAAGTGCATCACTTAGTGAAGCTGGTAAGTTGTCAATACCATTTGCTTTACGCTCTTCTTCACTCATAATATAGATGTTACGGTTGATTGCAGCTGGTGGTGTCATTTTTTGACGAATACCTTCTAAACCAGATTCTAAAATTACAGCTAATGCTAAATAAGGGTTAGCAGAAGGGTCTACTGAACGTAATTCGATACGAGTCGATAAACCACGAGAAGCTGGTACACGAATTAAAGGTGAACGGTTTTGAGCTGACCAAGCTACGTAACATGGTGCTTCATAACCAGGTACTAAACGTTTATAAGAGTTTACAGTTGGATTTGTAATCGCTGTAAATCCTTGTACGTGAGCTAATACACCTGCCATGAATTGCATCGCCGTTTCAGATAAACCGATTTCAGCTTTTTCATCGAAGAACGCGTTTTCTTTTCCTCTGAATAAAGAAACGTTACAGTGCATACCAGAACCGTTTACACCGTAAAGTGGTTTTGGCATAAATGTCGCATGTAAACCGTGTTTACGAGCGATTGTTTTTACAACCAATTTGAATGTTTGGATGTTATCACATGCTTCTACAACATTTGCATATTTGAAGTCAATTTCGTGTTGTCCTGGAGCCACTTCATGGTGAGAAGCTTCAATTTCAAAGCCCATTTCTTCTAATTCTAATACGATATCACGACGGCAGTTCTCACCAAGGTCTGTTGGTGCTAAGTCGAAGTATCCACCATCATCATTTAATTCTAATGTTGGTTCACCTTTTTGATCTAATTTGAATAGGAAGAATTCTGGTTCTGGCCCTAAGTTAAAGCTAGTGAATCCTAGCTCTTCCATATTCGCTAATACACGTTTTAAGTTTGAACGTGGGTCACCAGCAAATGGTGTTCCATCTGGATTTACGATATCACAGATGAATCGTGCCACTTTCCCTTTTTCAGCAGTCCATGGGAATACCATGAATGTATCAAGATCAGGATATAAATACATATCTGATTCTTCAATTCGAACAAAACCTTCAATAGAAGAACCATCAAACATCATTTTGTTATCTAATGCTTTGTCTAATTGACTTACTGGAATTTCAACGTTTTTAATTGTTCCTAGAATGTCCGTAAATTGTAGACGAATATATTTTACTTCTTTTTCTTCTACAAGACGCTTAATATCATCTCTTGTATATTTTGCCACAGTATTCCACACTCCTACTTTTCCCTTATTTAGCAATTTTATTTTTTATAATTCACGCGTTTTTTTATTGATAGAAACGCGATAAATCCCCTTGTCGTAAAGAAGTTTTTTGATGACGTCCTGCCATACGCATTTCTTCGCGTAATATACGACGTAACTCTGAATCTGAAATTTCTTCTTTTGCTTTTACAGCTTGAACCGCAGGATTATTTTTCATTTCAAATACTTTCTTAATACCTGCCATGTTCACGCCTTGCTCTAACATATCTTTTATATCTAGAAGCGTATCGACATCATTTAAAGAAAACATTCTTCGATTCCCTTCCGTACGGTGTGGCTGAATTAAATCGTGTTCTTCATAGTAGCGAATTTGACGCGCTGACAGTTCGGTTAACTGCATAACCGTACCAATCGGTAAAAGCGGCATCGATCTTCGTAATTCACTTGATCTTCTTTCACTTCCCATTTAATTCACCTCCCTTACTTCATATCATACCTTCAGTAAGGTAGCTTGTCAATTCTACGTTAGAAAAACTAACATTATAGAGAAAACAGGCAAAACTTCATTTATTTTAGTTAGAATTTGCTTAAAATTGATTATTTTTAGTTTCTTTATAATGACACGAACTGTTAAAAAGAATGAAAAAATAGGTTAAAATACATAAAAATTTTTTTCATCATGTAAGTCAATTTTAAAAAATAGCCATAAAAAAAATGCAGAAACTATTGATATCAACGGTTTCTGCAGAATAACGTACCATTCTACATAAAAATGTGAGGTTTTTCTTAATAGCGGAATTTTTTAGAGGATAGTCCGATTTCAATGACAACATAAAGTAAATTTAAATATAACCTAAGGGCGAATAGAATAATTTCACTTTCCCGAATATAATGACTGCGCATTACATCAATTTCGTACACTGTGTAAAGTGCGAAAGCTAATACAAAAATACCCGCAACGACAAGGAAGAACGTACTGCTTACTGGAATGAATATATATATAAATCCAAAGACTACGAACACAATGAGAACGGTAAAAAAGTAAATTAGCACATCGGAAATAACGATGACAAATCGCATTCCGATTAAAGCAATTAATAAAAAAATAAGAATAGTACCTATAAATACCGAGACGACAAGTGCTGCACCAAGCCATTCAATTAAAATCACAAGAAATAAGAAATGGAGAACCCCCATTAAAAAGGGAATAATAAAAATAATGACACTCCCAAGCCGCATTATAAACGTAAAAACAATCATTCCAATACAAATAATTGATAAAAGAATAACGACTGATATCGGTAATAAAAGAGCAAACAATACGCCGACGACGGTAAGAATCCACATCAATATAAAAAGTTTTAAAATGAGGTCGTAGTTCCGATTTCTACTAATTTGCCCCATACACAACCCCAATCATGGAAAGTTTTATTAACACTATATTTTTCAAACGGAAAGTATATTAATAAATTCCTTAAAGTTTCCTCCTTATTTTAAGTGTTAAAATCAAAAAAATATCATCTACAGAATACTTCCTCTATTTCCAACTAAAAAAGACGACTTAAAATAAGCCGCCTTTCATTTATTATTTTAATTTTTGTACCGCACTACAAACAGCATATTTCACATGTTCGTAAGTAAGTCCACCTTGAATATAAGCTGTATATGGCGGTCGAATGGGTCCGTCTGCTGTTAACTCAATACTGGACCCTTGTACAAAGGTACCGGCTGCCATAATGACATCATCTTCATATCCTGGCATATAAGCTGGAACTGGTGCAAAGTGGGCATTAATTGGTGAAGCTGCTTGAATCTCCTGACAAAACGCTACCATTTGATCGGCCGTTTGGAAGGAAACTGATTGAATTAAATCCGTACGTTTCGCTGTAAAGTGAGGATACGTCGTCATGCCAATTTCCTCTAGCATTGCTGAAGTAAAGACAGCTCCTTTTAAACTTTGTGCTACTACATGTGGCGCTAAAAAGAATCCTTGGTAAAAGTCAGCTAACGTATTTAAAGAAGCACCTGCTTCTGCTCCAATACCTGGTGAAGTCATTCGATAAGCACATTTCTCTACTAAATCTGCACGACCTGCAATATACCCACCAATTTTTGCAAGACCGCCACCTGGATTTTTAATTAATGATCCTGCCATTAAATCCGCTCCTACTTCCGTAGGCTCCATTGCTTCTACAAATTCTCCATAGCAGTTGTCCACAAAAATGACCACATCAGACTTGATTTCGCGAATTTTTTGACACATTTCTTGAATTTCTTCTATTGTAAAGGAAGGACGTGTAGCATAACCTTTCGAACGTTGAATCGCGACCATTTTTGTTTTGTCACCAATCGCAGCTCCCACTCCTTCCCAATCGATAAATTGATCCTCAATTAAATCAACATGGGAATAACCGATGCCAAAATCCTTAAGGGAGCCTGTGTCTTTGTCTCCCCCATCGACAATCGATTGAAGGGTATCATACGGTTTTCCTGTAATGTAGACTAATTCATCTCCAGGTCTTAACACACCAAATAAACTTAACGTAATGGCGTGAGTACCTGAAATAATTTGACCCCGAACAATGGCAGCTTCTGCTCCAAATGTTTCTGCATAGACCCTTTCTAAATTATCCCGGCCTTCATCGTCATAGCCATAACCAGTCGATGGATGCAAATGAAAGTCACTTACTTGATGTTTTCGAAAAGCGGCCAATACTTTTTGTTGGTTATAAAATGCCATTTCATCGATTTTTTTATGAAATGGCTGTATTTTATCTTCCACTTTTTTTGCTAATTGCAACGTCTCTGGCTGCAATGTTGAAATAAATGCCATGTTTAAAACTCCGTTTCTTTTTACTGCAATAACTAAATATCCTATATCATCTTATCAATTCTCGGAAGCATTTCAACTATTTTAGAACGGATAGTAGAAAGAAACGTTCAATAACACCCTTTATAAAGTTTGTTTTCTATTAACCAAAAAATAAATCGAGGATATTGGAAGTAGTGGAAACCTGTTTATTATAAAATTCCGAATATCCACAGTTATTACAATAAACAACGATAAATTCATTCTTTTGGACATCAAACATTTTCGATAATCCTGTTCCCGTCATTGCTACTTCCTTTTTCCCTGCATCTTGACTACCACATTTTATACATCCATTTTTAGTCATGTATCGATTCCCCTTTCAAATTTAATTGATATACGACAATAAATGGAAATGGTTTCATATGTACTTTTATTTTACCTTTAAAAAGCTGGTTTCATGCTATCTCCATCCCAACCAATCATCCTATAATTCGAGGAAAAAAGATTTTCTTTAAATTAAAAATTTTCCCTTTACTATCCTCTATGAAACTGCTATTCTCAATGTTGCATGTTAAGTTAAGGAGGCAATTTTATGGCATGGGAAGTATTTAGTATCATTGGGACCATTGCCTTTGCAATTTCTGGTGCGATTGTAGCCATGGAAGAAGAATATGATCTTTTTGGTGTGTATTTACTAGGGATTGTCACAGCATTTGGTGGAGGAGCTGTTCGAAATTTATTAATTGGTTTGCCAGTTTCTACCCTTTGGAGCCAAGAAATGATGTTTCAAATTGCCATTGCAGCAATTACTATCTTTTTCCTTGTTCCACATCATTTAATTAAACATTGGAATCGTTGGGGCAATTTTACGGATGCAATCGGGTTGTCTGCCTTTGCCATTCAAGGCGCAATTTATGCCGTATCATTAGAACTTCCGATTAGTGCCGTCATTGTTGCAGCCGTTTTAACTGGTTCCGGTGGTGGAATTATTCGAGATTTATTAGCACGGAGAAAACCATTAGTACTTCGTGATGAAATATACGCTGTATGGGCAGCAGGTGCAGGTTTAATGATCGGGTTAGAATTAGTTGAAGGAGATCTTTTCCTATACGCTTTATTTGTCGTCATTACAACTTTACGTATACTATCTTATATGAAGCATTGGAGACTTCCAGTAAGGACTTTAAAAAAGACTGAAGAAAGCCCAACTTTTAAACTTTCAACAAATAACAAAGCACATAGATAATCTATTTAAATAAACGACCCCGTAAACTCAAGTGCACAGTTTACGGGGTTTATTTATTTATCATTGAAAAATTGGAATACTTATTATTTAAATTCTAATTCACCATCGTAGGCCATCATACCGCCTTCTAAGTTAACCACTTTGAAACCTTGGGATTCTAAATACTCCCCAGCATTGGCACTACGGACGCCACCTTTACAAACCATAATATATTCCTTTGATTTATCTAATTCAGGTGCACGTTCTGGAATAAAGCCTAGTGGAATATGAATTGCCCCTGGAATCATTCCATGTTCTACTTCAAAATCTTCGCGCACATCGATAATATTTAAATCTTCATTTGCATCTAATAAATCGATTAACTCATCCGTTGTCATTGTTTTCATCATTGAAACCTCCAAATTTAAAACTATTGTCATTATAATGAAAAATTAGGTTCCCCGCAATTTACTGGATTGTGATATGTAACTTGAATAAGAAAAAAACCGGCAAGTAATT
The DNA here is from genome assembly GCF_045369345.1 of Ureibacillus sp. 179-F W5.1 NHS. Lineage (NCBI taxonomy): Bacteria > Bacillati > Bacillota > Bacilli > Caryophanales > Caryophanaceae > Ureibacillus > Ureibacillus sp. 179-F W5.1 NHS. The sequence goes on from NZ_JBIQFG010000008.1 coordinate 36,009, forward strand.
AACTGCCGATTTTGTTACGATTGTCCTTCTCCTTCTGGCGTAAGTGAAACATGCTTAGAAGGTGTGAAAGTTGATATTGCGTGTTTATAAATTAGATGTTGTTTTCCGTCCACTTCTAATAAAACGGTAAAATTATCATAAGACTTCACTAACCCTTTTAGTTGGAAGCCATTTAATAAAAATACTGTAACAAATGTGTTGTTTTTCCGTAAATTATTTAGAAAAGTATCTTGAAGATTGATTGATTTCACGCCCAATACACCTCATCTATTTCTATTTTGGATAGTCATATAGTAATGTATTCGGCAACTCGACATTATTTTCCTTCTTCATTATTGAAAAATTTAGAATATTTTTCAATGGCATGCCAATCTGTTCCAATCCATTGAACATCCATTTTATTTCGGAAGTATGTTAATTGACGTTTGGCGTAGCGTCTCGAATTTTGTTTTAATTGTTCGATTGCCTCTGCTAACGTTGTTCGCCCGTCCAAATAATCATAGAGCTCTTTATATCCAATAGCCTGAACAGATTGTACATTTCGGATTCCACGTTCCCACAATCCACGAACCTCTTCAAGCAACCCATTTTCCATCATAAGGTCAACCCTTAAATTAATGCGTTCATATAATTTTTCTCGATCCATGTCTATTCCAATGATTAAATGATTGTATAAAGGAATTGTCCCCCGATTATGTTCTTCGCTTGCCTTAGAAACACCGTGAAGTTCGATCATTTCTAATGCTCGAATAACACGGCGAGTGTTATTCGGATGGATTGTTTTCGCTGTTTCTGGATCTAGCTCGGCTAACTTAGCATGCATAGCATCGGGTCCAATTTCCATCAACTGATCATAATATTTTTTCCGCGCTTCTTCATCGACTTCTTCTTTCGTAAATTGAAAATCGTAAAGAACCGCTTGTACATAAAGGCCTGTTCCACCAACGATAATCGGTAACTTTCCACGCCCTTGTATTTCAGCGATTTTTTCTCGAACTAACGATTGATATTCCGCAACGGAAAAACTTTCTGTCGGCTCTTTAAAGCTCAATAAATGATGGGGAACACCTTCCATCTCTTCTTCCGTAACTTTGGCCGTCCCAATATCGAGTCCTTTATATATTTGCATCGAATCGCCGTTTATAATTTCGCCATTAAATGCCTTTGCCATTTTAATACTTAAAGCTGTTTTTCCTGAAGCAGTTGGGCCAACAATGGCCACTACTTCGATTGTGTCTTCCTTCATCTACTTAACCACCGTGTTATCACATGAAACACATGTTCATTATTTTTTTCCTTTAAAATTTCATGTCGCATCCCCTCAAAGAGATAGACGACAACATCCGTTAAACCAGCATTTTTAAGTTCCTTAGCAACTTTAAATACACCAGAACCACTACTACCAACGGGATCTTCACTTCCGCTTATTAAAAGTATCGGTAAGTCCTTTCGGATGTTCATGAGTTCCTTTTTCCGATGAATTAACAATAATCCATCGGTTAAGTCTACAAAAAATTGATTGGTCGGCACAAAGCCACAGTAAGGGTCTTGAATATATTTTTCTACTTCCTCATCATTATTACAAAGCCAATCATAAAGAGTTTTCGCATTCAATACATTCCGATTAAAACTACCGAAACTTAAATCATTCATTAATTGACTAGGCATATTTTTTCCCTTTACGACACAAAGGGATTTCGCAAGGGCATTTCCCAGTTTATGCACCGTAGTCGTCATTCCGGTACCACATAAAATGCATTTATCAATCATGCCGCTATAGAGCTGAATAAAACGACGAGCGATAAAAGACCCCATACTATGTCCAAAAAGTATCGTTTCTTGAACATTTTGGCCAACACTATAATGCTGAATGACTTCGAATACATCTTCGACTACACGATTGAACCCATTATCATCGCCAAAATAGCCAAGTTGTCCATTTAATTCAGCCGTTTGCCCATGACCGCGATGATCATGGGCTGTAACGAAATAACCTTGAGCTGCTAATGCTAAAGCAAAGGATTCATATCGACCTCCATGCTCTGCCATTCCATGCAAAATATGAAAATGTCCCTTCGGTTTGTTCTTCGGTTCAAATTTACGGACAAAAATTTTATGTCCATCATCCATTTGAAGAACTTCTGTTAGCTTTTCCAATCAAGTTTCACCCTATTTCATTGGATTTTTCGCATCTTCAATATATTGTTCTAGTTGCATTTTATAAAAGACTTTTTCACTGTCCGAATAGCCTAAAATGTTGCTCATAATTTCAATAATTTGTTCCCGATATTGCTCCACTAATTCAATATTGAAGAATAGATAGCCCGTTCTACGAATAAAGAAATCACTTGGTGTCATCGCCATTTCATAATAAATAGAATAAAGCAGTTCCGCATAGAGAGAAAGGGGAATTGTTATTTCACTCGTATTGACAGATTTCGCATATTGGAACACTTCATCGACATTTGTACCGTATCTTTCAACTAACTTTTTCGCTTCATCAAAAGGAATACCTAACTCAATTCCTGTTCTCGATTTGTTCGCTACATAATCTTTGAAATTGAAAGAATTTAAACCTTTTGCTCCCGATATTGATAATTCCTTCGTAACACATTCGGATGCATGTTTAAATTTATGGATTTTCACGATTTTATCGACAATTGTTTCGGCCATTTGTCGATAGCCCGTTAATTTCCCTCCCGCAACAGTTAAAAGACCACTTGGAGCGACCCAAATTTCATCTTTACGGGAAATTTCAGACGGATCCTTTCCTTCTTGGGAAATTAAAGGACGTACTCCAGCCCAAGTCGATTCGATGTCACTTGTATTAATTGTTACTTTCGGGAATATATAATGAATGGACTTAATTAAATACTCAATATCTTCTTTCGTTGCAACTGGCTGTACTAAATCATCTTCGAAAAATGTATCCGTCGTTCCTACATAAGTCTTACCATCTCGAGGAATGGCAAAAACCATACGGCCATCTTCTGTATCAAAATATACTGCTTGTTGTAATGGCAGTTTAGATTGATCGATTACAATATGAACCCCTTTAGTATGACGAATATTTTTCTTATTATGGATTTTATCCATTTTTCGCACTTCGTCTACCCATGGACCTGTCGCATTTACAATTTGGTGAGCATGGATTGTAATGCGTTCGCCCGTTATTTCATCTCGTACATTTGCCCCAACTATTTTTTTCTTTTTATATTCAAAATCCGTTACCCGTGCGTAGTTAAGACATACACATTGGTATTCTACTGCTTTTTTCAATACTTCCATCGTTAGTCGGGCATCATCTGTTTTATACTCAACGTAATATCCTGCACCGAGTAATCCTTCCGTTTTCAATAAAGGTACTTTATCAAGGGCTTCTTTTGATGAAAGCATTTTGCGGCGTTCTTCTTTACGTACTTGGGCTAACCGATCGTAAAGGGTAAGGGCAGCTCTAGTCGTCATTTTCCCTAAAGTTCCTTCTTTATAAAGCGGAAGCAACATCCACTCTGGACGTGTAACATGGACTCCATTTTCATAAACGATTTCCCGCTCACGGCCCACTTCCGCCACAAGTCCGACTTCCAATTGTTTTAAATATCTTAATCCTCCATGGACAAGCTTTGTAGAACGACTGGAAGTACCTGCTGCAAAATCTTGCATCTCTACAAGGGCAACAGACAGTCCACGGGAAGCAGCATCTAAGGCGATGCCTGCTCCTGTAATGCCACCGCCAATAACAAGAACATCAAAAGAATAACGATTTAATGTATTTAATATGTTCGAACGCTCTTTAAATGAAAACATGATGAATTCCCCTTTACAAAAGATTTGTTGATAAAACATATTTAATGATTTATAAAACTTGTATTTTATTCGATTATAACTAAATAGTATCCAATGTGAAATAACGCCTATCCACTATCTTGAAATAATCCGTTACTACATAACCCGTTTAAACATTTTCTCGACTTCATAAGTAGAAAAATGAATCATAACCGGTCGACCGTGGGGACATGTAAAAGGATTATCGGCTTTCCGTAAATCATTTAATAATACGACCATTTGCTCTTTCGTCAAATAGTAATTGGCTTTAATAGACTTCTTACAGCTCATCATAATGGCCGCATCTTCCCGAAGTTTTTTCACATCAGCTTTCCGTGTTTTTAACACTTGTTCAATCAATTCTTCAATAATTTCCTGCTCAAAGCCCTTTGGGAACCAAGTTGGGTGCTCCCGTACGACAAAGGAAGACTGTCCAAAGTCTTCTAAAAAGACACCGACTTCTTGCAAGGCTTGTAAATTTTCTTTTAAAATGATTGCTTCGTCTGCTGAATAATGGAAAGTTAAAGGAAGTAACAAAGATTGTCGTTCGTTTGGATTCACTTCCCCAACCTTTTCCCGGAAATATTCATATTTAATTCGCTCTTGGGCTGCATGCTGATCAATTAAATAAAAGCCATCTTCCATTTGGGCAACAATATAAGTACCGTGAATTTGCCCGACGATTTCCAGCTCTGGGAATGGTTCTTTCTTTTCCACTACTTCCTCATTAGAAGGTGGAGCTGATAGTTGTTCCTCTTGTTGAATCGGTGGTACTTCCCATTGTTCCTCAATTTCCGTCGGCTTCTCTACGAACAAGTCCTCTTCCGATTCTTCTTCATTTTGAAGAGGTTGTGTACTTTCTTTGACAATTGATTGTTCCCCATTCAGTTTGTCCACAATCGCGTTGATTTTAGCCTCATCAAAGGTAGGAGAAGGAGCCGGTTTCCAAAGATTCATTTGCTCAGTAGGAATGCGTACTGGTTTTTCTTTCTTTTCAGCAACCGGTACATGAATAGCCGAACGAATCGCTTTATTAATCGCCTCTTGAATGAGTGGTAGTAGCTCTTGTTCTTTACTTAATCGGATTTGTAATTTCGCCGGATGAACATTGACGTCCGTTAAATAGGGATCCCCTTCAATGTACAATACAACTAGCGGATAACGTTCAATCGGTAAATACGTATGATAGGCATCAACAATCGTTTTTTGCACTAAATAATGTTTTACCCATCTGCCGTTTACAAAGATGGACATATAATTTTTATTTGCCCGTGTCACTTCTGGTAAACTAGCGAATCCATGTACTTTATAGTCTTTCGATTCCGCGCTAAAGGGAATCATTTTTTTCGCATTTTGAACTCCATAAATTGCCGCAATGACTTGTTGAACATTTCCCCTACCATTCGTTTGAAGGAGCGTTCCACCATTATGTACAAGTTTAAAGGCAATTTCCGGATAGGCGAGGGCTAACCGGTTCATAAAATCAATGGAATGACCTAGCTCGGTTTGAATCGTTTTTAAATACTTTAATCGAGCTGGGGTATTATAAAATAATTGAGCTATCGTAATATCTGTACCTCTTCGGAAAGCGGTTGGTTTTTTGGAAACGACGTGGCCACCTTCCAATTGAATTTCTAACCCATTGTGTTCTCCATCGGATGTTTTCAACGTTACTTTCGACACAGAAGCAATGGATGCCAAAGCCTCTCCACGGAAACCTAACGTACGAATACGAAACAAATCTTGTTCCTTCGAAATTTTTGAAGTTGCATGGCGTGAGAAGGATTTTAATGCATCCTCCTCATCCATACCACTTCCATTATCCGTAACTTGAATGGAGGTTAACCCGGCTTCTTCAAGAAAAACTTCAATTGATGTACTTCCTGCATCAATGGCATTCTCGACTAATTCCTTTACAACAGACGACGGACGTTCTACTACTTCACCTGCCGCTATTTTATTCGATAACCATTCATCCATTATTTGAATTTTTCCCATGTTGAAGTACCTCCTTTTATTGCTTTCATCCGCATTAAAAAGAGTGCGAATTGATTTTATTTTTTACTTAATAACATTTGTTGTAGTTCATATAGAACATTCATTGCTTGAATTGGTGATGTTCCCATAATGTTCATTTTCTCAAGACGTTCCAAAACTTCTTGTTCCGCTTGCGTTAAAGAGTGACTTTCTTCCTTGTTGCCTGCATTCCCTTTCTCTTCTTCAAATAATGACAACTGAAGTCCATCTTCTGCTGGCACGTCTTCGAAAGATGCTACCACTTCTTGCCCCGAGTCTTTCGATTCGAATTGTTGGAGCAACACTCTTGCCCTTTCGATAATATCCTCTGGCATTTCAGCAAGTTGGGCTACGTGAACGCCATAACTTTTATCTGCAGCACCTTGTCGCACTTTATGTAAAAAGACTACTTTGCCGTCTTTTTCTGTAGCACTAACATGAACATTTTGAAGTCGTTGTAATTGTTGTTCAAGAGCCGTCAATTCATGATAATGGGTAGAAAATAACGTATTGGCACCAATTTTATCGTGAATATATTCCATCATCGATTGGGCTAAAGCCATTCCATCGTAGGTAGATGTTCCACGGCCAATTTCATCGAATAATAGTAAACTGTTCGCTGTTGCATTCGTGATGGCATGTTGCGATTCCAACATCTCCACCATAAAGGTTGATTGACCCGCAACTAAATCATCCGCTGCACCAATACGTGTGAAAATTTGATCCGTTATTGGCAAGTAAGCTTCATCAGCTGGAACATAACAACCCATTTGGGCTAATACAACGATTAACGCCACTTGACGCATGAAGGTACTTTTACCGGACATATTTGGCCCAGTAATTAACATCATGTTTTTATCCTCTGTTAAAATGCAATCGTTCGGTACATACATTTGTTTATTTAACATTTTTTCCACGACCGGATGACGACCACCAACAATTTTTAATGCCCGACCTTCATGGAAAGCAGGTTTGACAAATCGGTACTTTTCAGAAACGACAGCGAAACTTATATAAACATCTAATTCACTTATGCTAGAAGTTAAAGCTTGTACTCGAGGAATAAAGGATTTTAATTGCTCCCGTAGTTCTACAAATAAATCATATTCCAATGCTAAACTTTGTTCTTCTGCATTTAAAATGATTGCTTCTTTTTCTTTTAACTCTTCCGTAATATAACGTTCCGCATTCGCTAACGTCTGTTTTCTTTCATAACGGGATAAATCCGCATTCGCCACATTTGATTTTGTAATTTCAATATAATAACCAAAAACACGATTGTATCCAATTTTCAAGTTTTTAATGCCGGTGATTTCCCGTTCTTTTTGTTCTAGTTGGGCAATCCAATCTTTTCCGTTGCGAGCAGCAAAACGTAACTCATCGAGCTTATCATTATAGCCTTCCCGAATGACGTCCCCTTCTTTAATGGCAATCGGCGGATGATCGGTAATCGCTTTTGATAAAAGCTGTTCCACATCGGTACATTCATCAAGCTTTTCACCTAAACTGCTTAATGTTTCTTTTCCAGACTGAAGAAGTTGTTCTTTAATGAAGGGCACTTGGCGCAATGATTCACGAAGTTGTGCTAAATCTCGCCCCCCCACATTTCCAAAGGCAACCCGGCCAGCTAAACGTTCTAAATCATAGACTTTTTTCAACAATTCTCGAAGTTCATTACGAACAAAAAACTCATCTAGAAAATCTGTCACAATCGCTAGACGTCGTTCAATCCCATTACGATTCGCTAAAGGTTGATGAAGCCATTGTTTTAACTTACGTCCCCCCATCGCTGTGACTGTTTCATCTAATAACCAAAGAAGTGTTCCCTTTTCGTCGCCACCACGAATTGATTGGAGGAGTTCTAAATTTCGTTGGGAATTTGTATCAATTCGTAAATGTTGCTTAGTCTCGGTATATGTAAATGGTTGAATATGGGATAAAGAACGCATTTGAGTACGTTCTACATATTGCAATAAACTTTTTGCTACACCATGTAAGTCTTTTGGCAAGTTAACAATGTATTTTCCGGACTTTTCCTCTGGCATTTCTTGTTTTTCTAATGAAAGAACAATCCCTAAGTTACTCGCTTGTTCAGCTAATAAAATTTGTAATTGCTCAGTCACAACAAGTTCACGAATATGTAAGGCCATTAATTGTTGAAGTAAAGCTTTTGAGCCGCCTTCTATAATAGCTGTGGCCGCTTCCCCAGTCGAAATATCTAAATAAGCAAGGGCAAATTGATTTTCTCCCAGTTGTTCCGCGCTCGCAATGAAATGATTAGACTTTCCGTCAATCGTTTTTCCTTCCATTAACGTACCTGGCGTAATCAGTTGAACAACTTCCCGCTTCACTACACCTTTCGCCTGTTTAGGATCCTCCGTTTGCTCACAGATGGCTACTTTATAACCTTTTGATACTAAAGTTTCAATATATCCTTTTGCCGAATGATGGGGTACACCACACATCGGAATTCGCTCTTTTGTTCCCGCATCTCTACTCGTTAACGTAATTTCTAAAATTTGCGATGCTTTAACGGCATCCTCAAAGAACATTTCATAAAAGTCACCGAGTCTATAAAAAAGAAAAGCATCTTCATATTCTGACTTGATTAATAAATATTGTTGGATCATTGGAGTATATGTCGTCATTTTGTTACCTCTCTATACTACTGTTTACTCTTAATGATTGGAAAAACATCTTGTTTTACTAGAAATAGCGAAAACGACATCTTTCCCATTCTAATTTTGTTTAAAATTTATTTTCTCCTTTAGTATAACAAAAATCTACTAACAATTAACGTTTCCCAATTTTAATTAAAGGAAACTTTATATTTGAAACATTAGAGGATACAAAACTTACGGCATTTTATAGATTGCTTGAAAATAAAGAAGAGCGCCGATGGGTTCTACTATTATTTAGTAGATGGCGCTCTCACTTTATTAATGAAATGATGACGATTCGTCACTTATTTTGTAGCCACTGCTAGAAGAAGACGAGGATGAAGATGAACTGCTTGAGCTAGAACTTGAGCTGGAAGAAGAGCTTTCTTCTTCAAATGTCCATTCTTCTTCAACTTCAGTTGTATGAACAGAGACAACAACTTTTGTTTCACCGATCACTTCTACTAGGAATTCACGTTCAATGACGACATTGAAGCAATCACCATTTGGTGTAATGACCGCTTCGATACAGTTAGGTTGTTGTAATACACGTACATGACAGTCGTTTGAATCGATTACTTCTTCATCGCGGTAATGAAGTTTGATGCGATCTTTGTATTGAACTGTCTCAGTGTGTACAGCTGTTTTAGAGTGATTATTGTACGCGTACCACACGTTTACATCGAACTTACCTGAAACCTCTACATATTTCCCAACTTTCTTTGCATTGTAGTGGTGGTTAATAACCCAGCACCCTAAAATGCTTGTTGGAGTAAATGAAGGACGTAACACTTCACTACTTTCAACTCGTTTTTTACCTTTAGCGACAACCGCTTTTGTCACAATTTGACGCAAACGTTTCAACGCATTTTTCCTCCTTTACATCTTGTCGAACTATAGTATGCGGCTTCTGCCTAATTGGTGAAATGTCACGGATTCGTTTTACGATTATTTTTGAAGTAACGTTTTCTTGTCACATGTTACTGGTCCTTAGAAGTGCCGAAAAAAGTATTAAAGACTAGAGCTATCGCTTTTCTCAACAAACAGTGGGATATCTAAGGTATGCTTTTTTAGAAAACGTAAGTGTTATTGTACTTTGAACTTTCGAATCTTTTGCTGCTGACAACTTATAGTATTAAAGATGGGCAAATAGTGTTCCTAAAAATTTGGGTTGCCTAGGAAAGTTTTGGTGAGTAGTAAAAAAATGTGGTATGGACATCATGCATAAGAAAAACGCCTCAAAAATTGAGGCGTTTACTAAAAATATTATGAACAACTACCAGGTGTACTATTGCGAACCTTTGAACCAGTTTCACCACGTAATAGATCTCCACCCGTTGATTCGATAATTTCGTTTGTTACGTTGTTAGCAATGGCATTTGATACTAATTGTAGTAAGCCGTTTACATCCATTTGGGATTGCTTAAACTGTTGAACAATTGGAAGCTCATCGATTTCTTCTTCGATTTTCGCAATTTTTTCTTCGATTAGTTTTAATGCTTTTTCTTTTCCTAAGTGCTGGAAATTAACCGCTTGTTTTTGTAATGTTTTTAAGCTCGCAATTTTTTCACGAACATGTTGATTTTCGTTAATTTGCTCTTCAGCCTTTTTGAAAAATTCCACTTCTTCCGTGTTGGCAATCATATGGGCAATTTCTTTTGCTTTTTCTACGATTTCATCTTTTGTATAAAGCTTTGTTGTCATTATACTTCCACCTCATGTCGATTAACTACTTCTACAAACTCACCGCGTAGGGAGTAAGATTTCGCCTCGAGTATTTTTACTTTCACAATATGGCCAACTAATTCCTTTGGACCAGCAAAGTTTACCAATTTATTTCTTCTTGTATAACCGGCTAAAACGTCATCTCGTTTTTTACTGCTACCTTCAACTAACACTTCGACCGTTTGACCTTCGTATTTTTTTAATGCTGCAGAGGAAAATTCTTCAACAACTGCATTCAAACGTTGTAATCGTTCCTTTTTTACTTCTTGTGGAACGTTGTCGTTCATTTTAGCAGCTGGTGTCCCTTCCCGTGGAGAGTAAATATACGTAAAGGCTGTTTCAAATCCAACTTCACGATATAAATCGAGCGTTTCTTGGAATTGTTCTTCCGTTTCGTTTGGATAACCGACAATAATGTCTGTTGTAAGAGCAACATCTGGAATGGCAGCTTTAATTTTTTGTACTAATTGTAAGAAATGTTCACGAGTATATTTACGTGCCATAATTTTTAAAATTTCATTAGAACCCGATTGAACCGGTAAATGAATATGTTCTACTAAGTTCCCTTTTTTCGCTAATACTTCGATTAAATGATCATCAAAGTCTCGTGGATGACTCGTTGTGAAACGGATACGTGGAATATCAATTTTACGTAACTCGTCCATTAAATCACCAAGACCGTACTCTATATCTGTAAAGTCTTTTCCGTATGCATTTACGTTTTGACCTAACAACATGATTTCTTGATAGCCTTGGGCAGCTAACTCACGTACTTCTTGGATAATTTCTTCGGGACGACGACTACGTTCTTTCCCGCGGGTATAAGGAACGATACAATATGTACAGAACTTATCACAACCGTACATAATGTTAACCCAAGCTTTAATGGCACCGTTACGTTGTTTTGGAAGGTTTTCAATTACGTCCCCTTCTTTTGACCAAACTTCAATCACCATTTCCTTCGACATGTACGCTTCTTTTAAAATGTTTGGTAAACGGTGAATATTATGTGTTCCGAATACCATATCGACATGTTGATATGTTGTTAAAATTTTATTTACAACCGACTCTTCTTGTGACATACAACCACATACGCCGATTAACATTTCTGGATTTTGTCGTTTATATTTTACTAAGAAACCAAGTTCTCCAAATACTTTATTTTCAGCATTTTCACGGATTGCACAAGTGTTTAATAATACGACATCTGCTTCTTCAATTTTATCAGTTGGGTCATACCCTAGCTGCATGAAGATACCAGCCATTACTTCTGAGTCATGTTCGTTCATTTGGCATCCGTACGTACGAATAAAAAATTTACGACCTTCGCCCATTTTTAAGAACTCTTCATCAATGGCGAAATCTTTATGATATCTAACTTCTTCTTTCCCACGTTTTTTCGCATCTTTTAATGAAGGTGCCGTAATGACACGTTCGAAATATTTACTATAATCCTTTTCGGGCTTAGCATTTGTAGGTTTTGGTTGATTAACTTGCTGACTAGCTAGTCGTTGTTCCTCATTCATTGAATCTAGAAACTCCTTTCAAGATTGGTTTCGCACATTCGAATCCCATTTTAATATTATAACGAATTATAGCGAGAAAGAACAATATGGCGTATTAAAAGTTTTGAAATATTTTGATGAAGAAAAAGTTAAAAAGATGCATTTCTTCGGCTATAATTGAAGTTTTCAATTTCAAAATATCATTTGTCCAAACTTGCCTTAATTCGATTGAATAAAATCAATATATTGTTCCGGATTATTTTCTTTTAAAATGGCAAGGAAGGTAAAGCACAATTGGACCACGGACTGCCAATTCATTCGATAGCGCTCTTCAAACTGATGTTTCGGTAGTTGTAAAACATCTTTAAAAACCGTTTCAGGGTTCATATCTTTTCCTTCTAAATATTTTAAAAATGCTAAGAAAAGCTTATGATCCTGCAAAACAAGGGTTTTATCAGTTACTAATTTGTCAATTTCTTTAGCATCTTGCAAGGAATTGGCCTTACGAAACATCCTATGTAATTTCTCATTGTTCTTCTTTTGTTTAATAGAAATGAAATCGATAATATCATGCAATGGAAAGACCCTCTTTCCTCATAGGATAACTTTCATAATAGTTATGATAACTCATCTTTAACTTAACGTCATAGTGAAAGCATAAAAAAAGAGACTGATCAAATGTCATCAGTCTCTTTTACATTTAAGGTTTTATCACTTCATCTATAACTCGTTTGGAAGCATGGCCATCTTCCCATTCACAAAAACGGTTATAAAACTCATCAAAATTCGGTGGTAAGGCAAATCCATTGGCATCGAATTTTTGAATTTCTGAGATAACTTCTTCAGTCGTTTTCACGAGTGGACCTGGCGCCTTTTTCTCAAAATCGAAATAGAAACCGCGCAAACGATCTCGATAATCGTCTATATCATATACAAAGAAAATCATCGGTCGTTTCAAGTTCGCAAAGTCAAAGAAAACCGAAGAATAATCGGTAATTAATAAATCCGACATCATATAAAGCTCTCGAATATCTTCATGTTGTGAAAAATCACATACGAATCCTTCATAACCTGATAGTTCCAATTTCGATGCAACTAAATAATGGAGACGTAGTAAGATAATGTACTCATCACCTAACGCTTCTTTTAAACGGGCTAAATCTAATTCTAACTCGAATTTGTATTTTCCCTTTTCATAAAATTGATCATCCCGCCACGTAGGTGCATATAATATGATCTTTTTATCAGTTGGTAAGCCATAACGTTCCTTCAAATCCCAAATATCTTTTTCATTGTTTGCTGTATATAAAAAGTCATTTCGCGGATATCCCGATTCTACCATCTTCCCTTTAAAAGCAAATGCTCGACGGAAAATTTCAGTCGAATACCGATTTGGTGAGATTAAATAATCCCAATTGGCACTTTCGTTTGTAAAGTTTTGTTTATACTTCTCTGTATCAGTACCAGGCATATGTACTTCTTCAATATCAACACCTAGTTTTTTTAATGGCGTCCCATGCCACGTTTGTAAATAGGTCGTATGTTTTGGTTTTGGAATCCAAGCAGGCATCCGGCTATTAGAAATCCAATATTTCGCCGTAGCCATCACTAAAAGCCATTTTACTGAAAACCGAGGGACTATATTGATATCTTTCCCTTTAAAATTATGCATGAATCGAGGGTCAACACTCCAATATAGTTGGTATTCCGGATATTCCTTTTTGATATACTCATATATCGCCCGTGGATTATCACTGTATTGTTTTCCTAAAAAACTTTCAAAAATGATTATTTCCTTTGCAGGTAATAGCCCTACAAATTGAAAAATTAATTTATATAATTTTTTAATTAAATATGAACTTTTAATTTTTTTAAAAAGTCGTTTCATAACAAAACCTTCTTTTATTAAAACTCCCGTACTTTATCGATACGAGGTAATCTAGGAATGTCTTTGCATTATATATTGAACTATTTTTTGTGTAGAAATTCCATCTGAATATTCATTCCATTTCTCATTAAATAGTTCATACATCCCTTCGTGGAAAGGATACGATTCGATTAATTTAATAATTTCTTCTGTATTATAAGCAATTGGTCCAGGTACAATATTTTCATACTTGTCCCATAATCCTGGATTTTCCATATAATTTTGCAAATCATAAGGATAGAAAATCATCGGTTTTTTCAAAAATGCAAATTCGAAAGGAATGGAAGAATAATCAGTAATTAAATAATCAGCTACTATTAATAACTGATTGATTGTTGCCTCTCTTGAAAAATCATACACAAAATTTTCCCGTCCAATTGTATCAAGCTCGGTTAAATTTACTGAAGGATGCATGCGAACAAATAATACATATTCTTCCTGTAATTGATTTGCAAGTTTATCAATATCTAGCTTCAACTGATTTGCTTCCGAATTCGGACGGTATGTAGGAGCGTATAAAATAATTTTTTTCCCTTTAAAGTGTGGGTACTTAGCATAAAACATTTCGCACACCTTTTTATGCAGTGATTTCTGAAAGAAGAAATCTGTTCTAGGATATCCAAATGGCAAGAACGGCTTCCCTTCTAATTGAAATGCCTCTTCAAAAATATCAGCAAATTTTTGAGAATTCACGACAACTTTATGAAATCTTTTGTACACAGCCAATATCCGTTTTTTTTCACGAATACTACGGTTTTGTACGGTTGGGTCAAGAAAACCAAAATTTTTAATTGCACCAGCAGCGTGCCATATTTGAATACATTCTACATTATCACGGAAATCAGCCACGGCTAAAAAGCCATAATAATTATCTACAACTACCGTCCTAGCTGTCATCAGATGATAGGCAGCTTTTAATTCATGGATTAATTTACCTGATTCAATCAAATAGACAGGATCTCCTATAAAAGTCTTCATATTTTGATAACAGCTTTTTTTACAAAGTAATATGACTTCTCCTGAAAATCCAACATTATTTAACTCTTTATGAATGTATTGACAATTATCTTTAAAACTTGCTATCAAAACAATTTTATTTTTTTGTGGAAATAATTTAAATAAAGTAAAGAAACACTTATAGAAAAACAAGTATATTATAACGGATATTTCTCTAACCATTTTTCACATTACTTAACTCACTTTTAATTTTTGTTGTTGATACACCAACGGTTCTAGGTAAATAGACAACTTCACAGTAGTCTTTTAAAAAATCAAACTTTCCTTCCCAATCATTTCCCATTACAAAAATATCTATATCATATTCTTGTATATCTTGGATTTTTTGTTCCCAAGAATTCTCCGGAATAACTTCATCTACATAACGAATAGCCTCAAGGATCATTTTTCTTTCTTCATAACTATAATATGATTTTTTATTTTTTAATCTATTAAATTCGTCAGTTGATACTGCAACTACCAAATAGTCGCCCATTTCTTTGGCTCTTTTTAAAATGTTAATGTGACCATGATGGAGCAAATCAAATGTTCCATATGTTATTACTTTTTTCATAACACTCACCCCTACCAGTATTATTTTTATATCCAATACAACAATTCTTTTATATTAAAAATCCATTATTTAAATTGAAATTTATTTTCATAAATAAAATAATTAATAAAAAACATTATTTATTAGTATACCATAATTACAACCTAATATCTTTTTGGGTCAATATCATAATTAAAGGAATACCCTTCAAAAAAGAAGAATATCCCTTAGTATAGGTAATATTTTATCTACTCGATAAGTTAGTTAGTACTTCTTTCTTTCGATTTTGTACTTCTGCTCGATATTCAGCTCTTTCTTTATTCGATAGTTTTTGCCACCACTTTAAAAATTTTTCATATTTTGGAATTATTTCTTCAGTAGTTCCATAGTCTTTAACCATTCCGAATTCTAACCAAAGAATTTTATCACAAAATTCCTTCATTTGACCGATGGAATGGCTAACAAAAATCATTGTCTTTCCCAATTTCTTAAATTCTTTCATTTTTTCTAGACTTTTTTTAGCAAATGCTTTATCTCCAACTGATAAAGCCTCATCTATTATTAGGATATCTGGGTTAACTGTTACGCTGATTGCAAATCCAAGTCTAGATTTCATACCACTCGAGTAAGATTTTACCGGTTGATCAATAAAATTCCCCAGTTCAGAAAACTCGATAATTTCGGGTTCCATTTTTTTGATTTCTTCTTTACTAAAGCCTAACATTAAACATTTTAATTCGATGTTATCTCTTCCCGTTAAATTTTTTTTCAAACCTGTAGAAACAGCTATAAAAGCTGTTTCACCTTTAACGTTTAATGACCCAGATGATGGTGGAAGAATTCCAGCAATTATACTTGATAAAGTAGACTTACCTGAGCCATTAATTCCTACAAAACCAATAACATCTCCCTTTTCAGCTTCAAAATTCACATCCGCTAAAGCATAAAACTCTTCACCGTAATTTTTAGGGAGAATAAGATCCAAAATTCTTTCTTTTGTATTACTATATAGTTGATATTTTTTAGTTATATTTTTAGCAACAATTGCTTTTTCCATAATTTTCACAAACCTTTATAAATAGTCAATAAAATGTCTTCTGAATTTTACATGTAAAGAAGAGCCGATAAAAAATAGAACAAATACAAGTAACCAAAAATATAAGGTATACTCCCAATTTGTTATAAAATACCATCCACTTCCGAAAAATGCTGCTCTATATCCTTCTATTAGGTAGAAAAGTGGATTCAGTTTCATGATAAAGATGATACTTGCGTTTTGTATAATTGAAGTAATCGGCCACAAAACTGGACTTAAATATAAAAACATTCTCAATGTGGCATTTATAAATAGATGAACATCCCGTATTATTGTTGATAATGTAGATGTTATCAATGAAATTGAAAATATTAAACAAAACGTAGCAAAGATAAAATATATTAACTGCAAATAATAAATATTAATATATATTCCTGCTAAATTAAGTAATACAATAGTTATAATAAGCATAAATAAATGAACATATAATTGAGAAAAAATAACATAGTTAGGGACTACACTCATAGGAAATTTCATCTTTGATAACATCCCTAATCTGGAAAATATTGATTTAGAGCCTGCTATTATCGATTGATAAAAATAATTCCATAAAATAAACCCTACAATAAGCCATGTTATATAAGAGACATCTTTCCCTGGCACAACTTCTATATCTGCTCTTTGATTTATTGTTCCAAAAACAAACCAATAAATACAAATTTGAATCATTGGGTTAATAATTTCCCATGTCATACCTAAATAATTGCTCTTATTTTTACTTTTCAATTCATACAATGATAATCTTCTAATTAAATAAAAATTCTTTATTTGTTCTTTAATAACTGTTCCAGCATAATTATTCATAAAAAATATTTCCTTTCAAGTCAACCATCAGAACTTCACTACTTTTGTTCTTTTGTATTATACCTATAAAAAATATAAATAACAATATAAGAGAGCCTATAGTAAAATAAGCTCTCTTATTGTAATAAATCATTTATAATTTTAATCTTTAAGTAAAGATATTATTTCATCATAAATTCTTCTGCAATTATTTTTATCTATATAATCAAATATTAAATCTTTCTTTTCTGTAATTGTTTCTTTTTCTTCAAAATTGTTTTCAATATAATACTCAATAGTATCAACAATTTCATTCTCATTAGTACAAATATCACCTAAAAAAGTTTCATTTATTGGTCTAAGTATACCATTTCCAAAAAATGAATCTTGATCAAAATGATAGAAAATAATTGGTTTCGACATATAGTTAAAATCAAAAGAAACGGAAGAAAAGTCTGTAATCATTAGACTGCTCTCTATCAATAATTGTTGAACAGGTTTTTCGCCTAATTTAATTACACTGACATTTTTATTTTCTAACTCACCAAAATGTTCGATAAATTGTTGCATTCTATAATGGGGATATAATTTTAATTTCACATTATACTTTTCTAATATCTCCCTTAATCTTGTACTCTGTAACAAACCTCTATATCTTTCGAAGTATTCAGAGTGAATAAATAATTCTTCATTATTCAACCACTCTCTCCAAGTTGGTATAACAATTATGGAACGCTCTACCGGATGTTGTTTTAATAAATTATCGAATCTTGATAATCCTGTAATTTTAACTTCTTGAGAAGAATATTTCATACTATCCATCACTAATTGCTTTTCAGGAGTTGAACTTACACAAAAAATATTAAATGGATATTTGTAATATTTTTTATGATATTCTACATTTTTACGACCTAATACTCCATGCTGTAGAAAAACCCTTTTTCCTTTTTTATACGAATATAGTTCAAATGGTTTTGCTGGTAAAAAATATTCGATATCGTGTGAACCAATGAAAACTTTTGTTATAGCCGCTATTTTAAGATGTTCTTCGCTACCTAACAAAATTACATTACCTAAATCTTCAATATTTCTTATATCTTTTGAAGATGAATCTATTACATAATAAACTTCTTTTTCTGGGAAGTTTTCACGACAATATTTAAAGAAATGATATCCTGTGTCTTGGGCTGTATCAGGTCTTTCACCAATTAACCAAACATCTTTATTTTTATTTTTAAACCAATCTATATATTGACCAAATTTAATGTATTTATAACTAGACTGTGAATAGTTGGTTGTTTCAATTTTAAAATTACCCCTTGGCGTAATTGTTAAAAAATGTCTATAATAATTTTTACCTGAAATTACAGTACCGCTAGCAAGAGCATGATCTTTATAGTATTTATATTTTTGAACTCCTAATTTTCTTTCGTATATTCGATCATTTAATTTAATTTCTACATAAAAATCAAAAATTTCTTTAGTATTTTGTATAAGATTATTTAAAGAATTTAATGGAATTTTCAACTCAAAAATAGAATTATCTTTAAGGAATTTAACTTCATCTTCAACTTCCCCTTTATTAAAGACAATGCTCTCTAAAGGAAAACTAATTGTTTCCTCAGTTTCTCTATTTTTTATTTTAATCTCCCGTTTTTGAACAAAATCGCGTTCAAAATTATATGTCTCAATAAAGGAATACCCTTTCAGTTGTAACATATTATTTTTTATTATTTCGTAGTTAACTATATCTCGTTTGATCGTTAAATTTGTTAGCGCAAAGGAAAGATTCTTATATTTAGTCGAATAAAAATACAGTTGATAGTTAATATCTTTTTCAACTTGTAACATCGTTTTTTTCATCAAATCATTCGTATCAACTTTAAACCGAAATTTGTGCTTAACACCATCGACTAAAAATTGAAGATAAACATCCCATCTGGAAGGTTTAAAATCTTCTTCATCTACAAAATCAAAATAGTCTAACGTAAATTTAAAATATTTCATTCCGTCATTACGGTTATATATGTAAATAGGATATTCCTTAAATATACCAGTATTTCTTTGTCTAAAAACAATCTTAAGTGATCCAGTATATTCTAATGATAAATCCTTAATAACATCTCCCTCATACGAAAAAATCGATCCATTACTGTTTACTTCATTCATTGAGACTCTAAAAATATCAGTATTACTTATAAAAGAAAAACCATTATTTAATGTAATATAAAAATCAAGGAAACGAGATTCTTTTTCAGTATTATAGATAAATGTAGAATGATCATTTAATAGATTCTCATTGCCAACTCGTACTCTATACTTTACTTTCGTTTCCTCTTCAAGTATATAAAAATCCCATAATCCTCCTGAAAATACAGTTTCCATATTTGACAAATTTATTTTAAAACTCCATCGATTCCTAACTGTTCTATTTAAAGGATAAGTATAACTTTTGTTCCTTTTCCGAAGTTTTATTACTATACTTATATTTTTATCAATTAACTTTTCATCTAATTGTCCCTCAATAAAAATAATATTGTCTTTTGTGTGAAAAGTATCAATTAAATTTATAACACCATCTTTTGAAACATTCTTATATGGATTATTAACAACTTGACCTCTCATTTTTTTTCTAATAATAATTCCTTTTTTCAAAACTTTAGTTATTATATTTTTCCCTATTTTTTTACTAAATTCATACAACATTTAAAAGTTCCTTTCTTCTATTCGTAAAAAGCGATTAAATTTTTCTATAGTTATTTCTAATTTCCTGATATTTCATAACAAGTTAATTCTAAATTAATTATTTCTTTAATAACTTTAGTGGAATAAATTTATTTCTTAATAAGGAAATCAAATAGGCCAATATAAACGAAGAAAAAATGATTATTGGCGCATATAGAATAGCATATTTTTGTGTCGTAAAGTAATTTTCCGTAAAGTAACTATAAATAACTTTATCTGTTATAAATGAAGCTAAATAGATATCCAAAGTTAGACTCGAAATGGATACAATAGGATAACTAATGAATTTACCAAAAGTAGTTTGTGGAATTGTAGCCTTATAAATCGAAATAAATAATGCTACAGATTGTAAGGTAACCAATAGAGATGCATAGCCCCCTACGTTACTTGAAAATTCATTTCCACTATTGTTTAAATAAACAAAAAGACCATTTAAAAAAGTTAATATACAAAATAAGATAAAAGCGTTTACACTTGAAATATTAATACTAAATCGTCGTAAATATACACCAATAAAATAATAAGTAATAGGATAAAACTCTACCCAGAATGTTGGGAATTCGATCGCTGAAAGAATCGGTATATCATTAGAAAAATTATTCCAAAAATTTGGGATAGCTGTTAATAATAATAAAGCTAATAAAAAAAGTTGAAATTCCTTTTTTGTAGAAATACTTTGTGCGACTCTATTAAAGAAGGGAATTAACAATACTAAACCGATATACATTTCCACATACCAAGAATATCCATTTGAACTAAATGTAAAAATAGAATGTATCCACTCTAAAACTGACTTATTCTCATCAAAGAGAAAAATTCTTAGTATAATACTTAAAATAGAATATATAAAATAAGTTCCTAGCACTACATATATTCCAACCAAATACTTCTTATCAAAAGAAATTTTTCTCCAATTAAGAAAACCCGTAACAAATAAAAAAAGTGGAACACAAATAATAAAAAGTTGTCTGTAAAATACTTGAAAGGATAAAGATGTTCCAATGATAGGTGAATTATAAAATTCAGTATTTAGTAAAAAATGTACACTCAATACACTTAGAATTGCTATTGTTTTTAATATATCAATTCCATAAAACTTTATTTTTTCCATTATTCCCTCCAAAATATAACTGACAAAACTTATTAGGCCTAATTTATGTCAATAAATTTATTTTAAGTTTTATCTAGTTATTCTATCATAAAAAATATCATTGATTTTTTAAAAAAATTATTTTACCAAAATGATTATATTAATACTCCTTCTCCATTATAAAAAATACACAAAAATGGAGCCCCGTATTTTAAAAATTGTATTGTATTCACTTAAAAATCAATAATATAGCTCAATATTTATAATCGTCCTCTCACTTTAAGGAAATCCCAAATTGTTATCAATCCTTATTAATTTAATTTGTTTTAATTTTCATGCCAGGACATATTATATAAAACTTAGCTAAAAAGGAAAAGTTCCAAAAAATATTCTAATTTGTAAAATCAAATAAATATCATATTACAAAAAAATTAAACACATTACTTTTTTATAACTTTCTATCAACAAATGTAAATTTCTGATATATTTAGAAAAAGGACTACACACTATTAACGTTTTTCATTTATTATAAATGTTGTAGTCTCATTAAATAAAATACATAGAGGTGATAACAGTTATTAAAAAAGTAAAATTTGTAATAGTACTAGTTTTATTTCTCCAATTATTTGTATTATCTAGTAACAACTATACAAAGGCTAGTACTAGCGAAAACATAGTAGGTATCGCGCTCAAAGAACCCACAAAAGTTTATTCAAGCACTTCTACTAATTCCACTATATTAAAGTCATATAGTAAAGGAACAATACTAAAATATATCAGCTATAATAGTAGTTGGTATAAAGCTACAGTATATGTAAGCGGGAAAGCAAAAACTGGTTATATTTATGGAAACGATGTGGAAAACAGTGCAACTAATCAAGAAGAATATCGTGGGCTAGCTTTAAAATCTTCTACAGCAGTGTATTCTAAAGCATCTACTAGTGCGAGTGTCTTAAAAACTTATTCAGTTGGTTCCATTTTAAAATTTGAGTCATTTACATCTGACTGGTTTGAGGCTACTGTTTATGTAAATGGACAAAAGAAAACTGGTTATATTAATAAAAGCCATGTAGAGATAGTTTCTAACAGTCAAAAAGACTATAGAGGGATCGCTTTAAACTCACCGACTAAAATCTATGAGAAAGCATCAACTAGTTCTACTATTTTAAAATCTTATACAATTGGTAAGATATTAAAGTATAAATCTTTTTCAACCAATTGGTACGAAGCCACAGTTTATGTAAATGGAAAGAAAAGAACTGGATATATTTATAAATCTTCTGTTGAAAACGTAGTTACTGAACAACAATCCTTAAAAGGAATCGCCTTATTAAATAGTACTGCAGTATATACGGATGCTTCTACGACTTCTAGCAAGTTGAAAACTTACGCGGCGGGAAGAATACTAGAATATAAAACATTCACTAGTAACTGGTATGAGGCTACAGTTTATGTAAACAATCAGAAAAGATCTGGATATATTCCAAAAAGTTCAGTAGATCAATTGGTTTCTAACTATGGGAAGGCACTTACCGGTCGCGGATTAAAGAGTCCTACGAAAGTTTATTCAATACCATCAACTAGCTCGACAGCATTAAAAAGCTATTCAAAAGGATCAATGTTATCATTTAAAACACTTTCTACAAATTGGTATGAAGCAACTGTTTATGTTAGCGGAAAAAAACGAACTGGTTATATACATGTAAATGATCTAACTACTAAAGATATTATTACAACTACAAATTACAATATAACATTTTCTAACTTTGTAGATAGACAAATGGCATATGGTGATCCGAAAGCTGATGGTGCTGGAAAATATTCAGCATCTAGATCTGCAGTTGAATATTATGCAAATCCTTCGAATTTCCCTAATGGAACACCTGAATATTTCCAATTCTTAGATTTGACTGCTTCTGCAGGTTTAAGTGCAAATGAAATTAATACTAAATTACTAACAAATGCTGGTGTTCTAGCAAATAAAGGTCAAGCATTTGTAGAAGCTGCAAAAACTAATAGTATTAATGAAGTTTATCTAATTTCGCACGCATTACATGAAACAAGTAATGGAACATCTACTTTAGCTAAAGGCATTCCGGTAGATTCGCAAGGAAATGTAACTAGAGATAAAAATGGAAATATAACAAAAACAACTGAAACATATAAAACTGTTTATAATATGTATGGTTATGGTGCCATCGACTCCGATCCAATAGAGGGTGGTGCTAAATATGCATTCGATAACCAATGGTTTACTGTTGATGCTGCAATTATTGGTGGTGCAAAAGATATCGGCACAAATTATTTAAAAAAGGGTCAAAATACGTTGTATAAAATGAAATGGAACCCTGCAAATCCTGGAATCCATCAATACGCAACCCATGTTCAATGGGCAACTGCTCAAGCATTAAAAATGTATAATTTTTACCAAAAATTAGATAACTATATATTAGTATATGATATTCCGAAATTTATTAACCAACCTGGTAAGACAACTAAACCAAGTTCATTAATAGATTCAAATTCTTCTCAAGATACAGGTTCTTCTAATACAGATTCATCACAAGTTTCAAGTTTCCCTAACAATATTTACGGGGTAACAAATAGCGATGGAAGTAACTTAAATCTTAGAAGTAGTGCTTCTACTAGTGGATCTATAATTACAAAAATACCAGATAAATCGAAAATTATTATTGTCGGTCAACATACAAATGGTTGGTATAAAATTAATTACAATGGTAATACTGGTTACGTAAGCAATGAATATGTTACTGTTCTAAATTTAATCCAAGTAACAGTTGACGGTTTAAGAATCCGTACCGAAGCAAGTACTAATGGTAATACGGTAGGTACAGTATCAAGTGGACAATATGTAGCTGGTGTTCTAGATAATAATAATAAGTTAATTACTAGCAATGAATGGTATCAAATTTATTATAATAATGCTAAGTACTGGATTAGCAGTGGTGAAGAAAATGATCCATATCTAAAAGTTATCAACTGATAATAGTTCAAATGAACATTAAAAAAGGACCTTGTATAGACAAGGTCCTTTTTTGCATATGTTTATCATTAAGATTTTTTAAATATATTAATATTACTTTTTATTAAATATTACTTTAAACAAAAATTGTGGTAATACTAACATTCTTTTAAATCGTGTAGGTTGTTGAATTAGTCGATATAACCATTCTAAATGAAGGTCAATCCATGTTTGTGGTGCCCTTTTCACTTCCCCAGCCCACACATCAAAACTTCCTCCAACTCCCATAAATAAACCTTTTTTAAATTTATCGATATGTTTTTCAATCCAAAATTCTTGTTTAGGAAAACCTAGACCTACAAATATTAAATCAGGTTCAAGTTCCACCATTTTGTTGACAATTTCTTCGTCATTAATATCAATATAACCATGTTGTTTCCCGACAATATTTAAATTTGGATGTTTCTTTTGAATATTCTCATACGCTTTTTCGATCGTTGTGTCCTTTGCCCCAAGTAAGAAAACTTTTAAATTTTCTTTTTCAGCTTTTTTTAATAGTTCGGCCATTATATCGAAACCGGCAACTCGTTCTTTTAAAGGCTCGTTTATAATTTTTGATGCAATTACAACACCGATTCCATCGGCTATTACGAAGTCAGCATGATTTAACGTTCTATAATATTTAGGATCTTTATTTGCTAATGAAACAAGTTCTGGATTTGCTGTTACAACAAATGTTTTCTCTTGTTCTTGTATTCTATTATCAAAAATATCGATAAATTCACCCATACTATTATTATGGAAATTTACATTTTGTATCTTTACTGTTGACATAATTGTCCTCCCATTTTCTAAATAACAGTCTAAATATAAATTTTCAATTGAAAATGGATTTCATTATTAATCAATTACATTAGTAAATGAATAATTAATTGTATATTTAATGTAAAATTTATTATAACAGATTTTTGTTTATCCGTGAACAACTTTACATTTCCTTAATATTACTAATTACGACTTTAAAAATAACCATATTGGAATTGGATAATCACATTAAAGATTGTTAAGGAGTTGTATTGTACTCAAAACAAAAGCTCCTAATCATAAAAGAATGATTAGGAGCTTTTTTACATATAATCTTGAAAAAATACATTTGAAATTTTATTAGAAGGGACTGGAAAAGCAAGATTTGAGTTATTGAAGCACCTTTGATTTATTTAAATAAGATAGTAAGTGTTCCACAATTCGTTTCGATGCAAAACCATCACCATAAGGATTAGAAGCTTGTGCCATTTCGTTATAAGCATTTTCATCCGTTAATAATTCAGTTGCTAAACGATAAATCGTTTCTTCATCTGTACCTGCAAGTTTTAATGTACCTGCTGCTATACCTTCTGGACGCTCAGTAGTATCGCGTAATACTAACACAGGCTTGCCTAAAGATGGCGCTTCTTCTTGCACACCTCCAGAGTCTGTTAAAATCATATATGATTGGGCAGCAAAATTATGGAAATCAAAAACTTCAAGTGGTTCAATTAAGTGAACTCGTGAATTATCACCTAAAACTTCATTGGCAATTTCCCGCACAACCGGATTCATATGAACCGGATAAACAACTTGCACATCATCATGCTCTTCTAAAATTCGAACGATTGCACGGAACATATTACGCATAGGTTCCCCTAGGTTTTCACGACGGTGCGCGGTTAATAAAATCATACGATCAGACCCGATTTTTTCTAAAACCGGATGTGTATATTCAGGTCGAACGGTTGTTTTTAATGCATCAATAGCCGTATTACCTGTAACAAAAATCGATTCTTCAGGTTTGTTTTCGATTAAAAGATTATGCTTTGATACTTCTGTTGGGGCGAAATGCAAGTCAGCCATGACACCTGTTAGTTGGCGATTCATCTCTTCAGGATATGGAGAATATTTATTTCCTGTACGCAAACCTGCTTCCACATGGCCAATAGCAATTTGATTGTAAAAAGCAGCTAAACTACCTACAAAAGTCGTTGCTGTATCACCATGTACTAAAACGACATCTGGTTTCGCTTCCTTCATTACAGCATCCAAACCTTGTAAAGCGTTCACAGCAACGTCTACTAATGTTTGTCGATCCTTCATAATATTTAAATCATAATTTGGGTTAATTTGAAATGTCTCAAGAACTTGATCAAGCATTTGACGATGTTGGGCAGTAACAGTTACGATGGAGTCAAATTGTTCAGGATGTTTTTGGAGTTCTAGTACAAGGGGCGCCATTTTAATTGCCTCTGGACGGGTACCGAAAATAGTCATTACTTTAAATTTTTTAGACATTTATATATCAACCTTTCACGGGGTATTTTATAAACAAGAACAAACAGATATTTTTTTAAAAACTGCATCCATTGTTTGTTTTACAATATGGATGCAGTCTACTTGAGTAAAAGTTATTTTAATGAGAATGAAATTTTATTAATTTCATCATTTATAAATATTTCATAGGTTTCATTTTGTAAAAAATAAGTAGAATCATCTGCTTTTGAATTTGTTAAATCTAAATTTCCGATTGCATCTATGTCTATATTATTAATAACAATTTCATTTGCATTTCCTTGATCATCAAAATGATATTCAACAAAATAAGCAGGATAGGATAAAATTCTACCTCCTAAGCCATTTTCCGATTCAACTGGTTCAGTACTCATTGAAGAGGTAATTTGATCATAACTTCCACCTAAAAAAGCGAAGAAATACATATAGGAATCTGAAAACTCAGTTGGAAAAGCTGAAACAAAATCTTCTAATTGAAAGTTGGATTCATTAAGATTTTCTTCCATTAAAATAATGTCACTCTGATCAACATATATATCTTTATCATCATATGTAGTTTTAAAACGATTATCAATTTGTTCAGTAATATATACTCTATTTCCGAAATTTAAAAATGAAGATGAAACTGTTGAATCAACGGAATTATAAACATTTGCTTTTTCAACAGCTATGAAACCATTTTTATTAATTAGAGTAACTTCTTGTTTCTTTTCTTGTTCTTTTTCTTCCGATGTATTTTGACTTCTATGAACTGATTCTGTATCACCCTTTAAAAGACCATTTATGGAGTTTGTAAAAGGTAAATTAAACATAAATGAAACAATTATGAAAAGGGCGATTACTAAAACTAATAATTGTGCTGTAAAAGAAAAAGACCAAGTTTTATTTTTGTTAGTTTTGCGAGAAGATCTAGATCTAGATTCTACTTTAACATTTTCAGATTTATATTGAGATTGAAGTTTTTCATGCCGATATTGCTTTTTTTCTGTTTCTGATAAACCATTAAACCATTTAACAAATTCCTGATATTTTCCAATTACAGTATCAACCTCATCGTACATTTCAATTTCACCATAATTCATCCAAATAACTTTATTACAAAAAGATTGTACTTGCGAAATAGAATGGCTGATAAATATGATTGTTTTCCCTTGATTCTTAAATTCGTTCATTTTATCAATACATTTTTGATAAAAGGTTTGATCTCCTACTGAAAGTGCCTCATCAATAATTAAAATATCGGGGTTTATATGTACAGAAATAGCAAAACCAAGTTTAGCCTTCATTCCACTAGAGTAATTTTTCACAGGTTGATCTATAAACTTACCAATATCAGCAAACTCAATAATTTCTGGTAATAATTGTTTGATTTTTACATTACTAATACCATGCATTAAACATTTTAATCGAATATTTTCCCTTCCAGATAATTGGTTATTTAAACCTACAGAAATTGCAATTAAAGAAGTTTCACCATTAATATTAATGGATCCTGAAGTAGGAGGAATTATTTGGGCAATTAAATTCGACAAAGTTGATTTGCCTGCCCCATTCAAGCCAACTAATCCCACAACGTCACCTTCATATATTGAGAAGCTGACATTTTTTATTGCCTGAAAATCTTCATTCTTCTTCTTCGTAGAAAACATTTCTGCAATTTTATCTGCTTGTTTATGATATAAATTATAACTTTTTGAAACATTTTTAAATTCTACTTTAGGTCTCATTTTAAGACCTCCATTTATAAATAATCTACAAATTTATTTCGGAATTTGAGATGTATTGTTGAGCCAATCAACAAAATAATCATCGTTAAAAGCCAAAAATAAATCGAATAAGTGATATCATCAAAAAACCATTCTCCACCAATTAAAGTATGTCTAAAACCTTCAATTAGGTAGTAAAAGGGATTTAACTTTAATATTGTAGCTAAATTTCCAGGTAAAGAGTCTACACTCCAGACAATGGGTAATAAGAAAAACATTATGCGCATTATTGCTTGTACAAGATTTTGAACATCCCTAACAATAGCTGCTAAGGATGAAGTTAAAATGGTAATAGCAAAAATTAACATATACATACTAATTAAATAATAAGGTAATTGAATAAGATATAAACCAGAAAATTCCCCATAGATTATAGTTATACAAAAAGTAATTATCAATAATATTAAAAATGGGATAGAATTACTAAACATTTTAATGGTAGGTAGTACACTTACCGGAAAATTCATTTTTGAAACCATAGCAATTTTAGAATAAATACTATTAGATGCTTGTGCTATAGTAGGCGATATATATAACCAAGGTATTAATCCTGTTAACAACCAAAGGAAAAATGGAGTCTCTCCAACTGGAGAGCCTCCTCTAATACCAAGTCCAAAGACAAACCAATATACACTAACAAGTACTAACGGATTAAGGAACTGCCAAATCCTCCCTAAATAATGCATTTGGTATTGACTTTTCATTTCGTATAAACCGATTCTAAATATTAAATGCATATTTAATATTTGTTCTTTCAAAAGTGTAAGAATTGAACTCATTTAATGACAACAACCTTTTTCAATGCTTCATATAAGTTACCATAGTTTACATATTCAATATCTGTTGAAACAGTATTTACTACATTTTTAGTATCAAAGATTAGTTTTTCATTCATTTGCATTAACTCGCTACCAGTAAATTGTTTAAATTCATTATGATCAGCTAAAATCAAAATTAAATCAGAGTTATTAACTGCATCTTCTAAATTAGAAATTACCCAGTCTAATTCTACATGTGGATCATAAGCACGTACTTCAAAATTCCCTTGCTCTTTTAACATTTTATAGATTTCCATTGCTGGACTTTCACGAATATCATCTACGTTGCCTTTGTAAGTTAAACCAAAGACAGTAATTACTTTCCCACCACGATTAACCATTAATTTGTTTACATTTTCAACAACATATTCTGGCATAGAAACATTAATTTCACGAGATAAATTGATTAATTTTGCTGTTTCTGGAGCTTTCGCAACGATAAAGTATGGGTCAACCGCTAAACAGTGTCCGCCTACACCTGGTCCTGGTGTATGTAAATTAACACGAGGATGTTTATTTGCCATTTCAATAACATCTAAAGCATTAATTTCAAGTTCTGTACACACTTTTGCAAGTTCGTTTGCTAATGCAATGTTAACATCGCGGAAAGTGTTTTCCATTAGTTTAGACATTTCAGCAGTTTTAGCGTTTGTTTTAATAATTTCTCCTTGAACGAAAGTAGCGTAAACTTTAGCGCCAGCTTCTGTACATGCAGGTGTAATTCCCCCTACAATACGGTTATTATGGACAAGCTCATGTAAAATTTGACCAGGTAAAACACGTTCAGGACAGTGAACAAGGAAGATGTCTTCACCTACTGTAAAACCAGCAGCTTCTACTAATGGTTTAACTTCATCGTCCATACTACGTGGAGCAATGGTAGATTCAACAATAATAACGTTTCCTTTTTCAACGTATGGTAATACACTTTTGACACCGCTCAAAACATATGATAAATCACATGATTTATATTCATCATTATGGTTCGGTGTTGGTACTGAGATAATGAATGCATCAGCTTTTTCCGGAGTTAATGAAGCTTTAAAAGCATCCTTTTTTAAAACTTCTTCAAGTGCTTCTTGTAATCCAGGTTCTTCTATATGAATTTGTCCACCGTTTAATGAATCAATTACAGATTGCTTTACATCTACCCCTATTACTTCTACCCCATGTTTTGCAAACATAATTGATGTTGGTAATCCAATATATCCTAGTCCAATTGTACAAATTTTCATTTAATTTCACTCCAATTATTGATTTTAGAAAAAGGGCTACTTGCACTTATAATATTATTTTTAATATTCTCACATTGTCTAATTGCTAAATCACGAATAACAATTTGGGCTGCCTTTCCCCAATTCCACGGTTCTGCATTATATAGACTAGTAACTTTAATTTTCAATTCACTAAATTTTTTAGATGCTATAAAATACAAATTTATAATATTTTCATTATTCCAAAATGCTATATCCTCATCTACTATAACTTTATTATCAAAATAAACTTCATACTTAAATCTATTCTTATACAAGTCAGATTGATAAGGTGATAATAGAGTGAGGGTTAAATGATACGATTTACCGACTATTAAATTATCAAAATTAATACTGATTTCTACTGCATCATCTTTCTTAGGTGCTGTTTTATCAATATACAATGTATGTCCTAAATAACTTTTTCTAAAAACAAAATCAATCTCTTCTTTAGTAACATTATTATAACCAATAGCCTTAAATTCATATTTCTCAAGTTCAAAAGAACTTTTAGATACTAAGCTTCTACTTAATTTGATATTAGATAAATTGTTTCGACTTTTTTTCGTAATATCATATAAAAGACGATAATCAATTAACATTTGATTATTTCCGTATAAAATAGGAATCACATCATCAATTACAGGTTCAGCATAAGGTGTTAAAATCTTTATAATTTCTTGTTCAAAATCCAAATTTAATGATTTTAATGCATTTAATAAATAGCTATCCAATATTGGATATTCTTTATTGCCAAACCAATTTTTAAGTTTTAATAAATTGTTAATGGCTTCTTCTGACAACCTTGTTTTCCAAAAAGTCAGATCAATTTTATAAATCATATGACAAAAAGACATATAATGGAGGGGTGTAATTAAGGAATCAAACCAAATTACATTACCATTTTCATTACGATTCTGTTCAAATTCAGAAGTTTCTCTTATTAATTTTTCAATATATGTGCTTGACGTTAGAAACTCATTAACGTCAAATTCACTAATTTCATTTTTATTTGCTAAATTATATAATACAAATTCTCCGCATTTATTACATTTTTTACACCACTTAATATTAGGGTCAGATACAGATTCGCACATCATTAAATTATCAACTACGTTGTATCTTTCTTTTAAAAGCTTAAAAGCTAAATTTTCAGATATAAAATTGTTACTGTTAAAAATTTTAAATTTATAATTTAATGTTTTTGACAAGTACTCAGAAATATAGTTATCGAATTCAGGTCTAGATTTTTTAAAGAAAAATTGCCTTTCTCCTTTATTGTTAACATTCCAATAATGAGTAAACTCATAGCTATACGTTACATATGAAAGACCGTAAATTTTATATAATGGATAACTCATAATATAATAGAGTAATGTATGTATATTATTGAAGTCTCCTATTTGTTTAAATATAGTTCTAAAATCTGTTGAAATTTTTTGTACCTTTACATTATCATTTTGAATTTTACTTAAGGAAAAATTTTCTCTTCTTTGGTCTAACTTTTTAAAATCTGCTATATTTAATGGAAAAGTATAGGAAATTACAAGCAAATTCTTTTCTCCAAAAATTTCCTTGTGAAGATTGTAAGCAAGTAACGAGTCTTTTCCCCCACCGAAAAAAATACCAACTTTTTTGTTAGGAAGTATATTATTACTATTTGTACTTTCAAACCTATTTACCGTTGGGAAAACTTTTACATTATCTACTTCATTATAGTTTAACCAAAAATCAACAGAGTAATTAGATATTTCAAGTGGTGAGAAAATAATGAACTCTTCATCAAATGATTTTAAAACTGGTAAAATCAGACTTATAAAAATTTCAACAAATACTTCCTTTTTAACACTCTCAATATCTAATCCCTCATATTTAATAGAAAATTCCGTTTTCTTAAAAATATTCTGTTCATCACTAAACCGCCAATTAAATGTTACGGAATCCTTCTGAATTATTGGTTCATCCAAGTATATGTGATTCATAAATTTCTCCTTAAAATTATAAACTTATAGGTGTTTTATAATCTGTAGTATAAGAATGTGATTGGGAATTTCTTAATAATTCCTCTTCCGTTACTTGCCAAGTATGAGATGAACGATCAGAACGCCGGTAAGCACAGAAGTTATAACTGTCATTTGAATAAATCAGATATCCAGCTTCTTTAGCGCGTTTTAAAAAGTCCGAATCTTCTCCTCTATTTTTATCTCCGAATCCTCCGATTTTATTAATTATCTCCTTTTTAAAAACTAGAGTAGCACCTGCTACAAAATCTGAATATCTTTCCTCCCCAGCACCCATTGTTTTTAGAAGAAGGAGATTTTGACTTTCAAGATAAATGTAGTGGGAACTCTTCCCTACTATTCCAGCATTTGAGTACTCCATTGATAATATCATATCCAAAATATAATTTGGACCATAATAATCATCATCATCAAATTTTGCTACTATTTCTCCGGTAGATAAATTTATTGCCTCATTTAAGCAATTACCTAGAGAAACATTTTCATCTATTTTTATAATTTTAAACGGGATTTTTATATCTGAAAATTTATTTTCCCATTTTTTTATATCCATTTCATTTTTATTGAGAATTATAATAATTTCAAGCTGTTCATAAGTTTGATTATTAATATTCTCATATAAATTATCCATAAATTCTTCACGCTGCGTTGAGGAGATAATGGATACTTTTGGTTTTAAAAGAATATTTTTTTGAATACCAATCTTATTGCAAATTTCCTGTAGGCGATTTTTATATGTGTGTTTAGTCTGTACTAAACGTGCACCTTCACGAACCAGCTTTTCCCTTACAATTTTATTTTTGGTATATATTTTCAGAAGTTGTGTTGTATAAGTAGGATTATTTGAGATTGGCACAATATCCCCAAAAAATTCCTTTACTCCTACAGAAGGACCTGAAATCACCATTGAACGAGAAGCAAGAATTTCGAATACTCTTCTTGCAAACATATATTTACTATTTTGAACTGAATTTACAGTGAAAAATATGTCATAATTCTTATAAGCTTCAATCATTTCGTTATATTTTAAATTACCAATAATATTATTCTTATATTCTTCAGGCCATTGATTATTAGGAACCTTTTTAGGATCTATTCCAAAATAGCGATCAAAAATATCCACCCCAAAATTTAATGAAGGTTTAATTAAATTCTCTATATCTTTTTTTCTTTCCTCATGTTTATTCCCATAATATGTTCCACCAAAAGCTATCTCCCCTAAATAGTGTCTATTTTTATTAATAGGGTTATGGATTTGGGGTTGTGCTGCAAAAGCTAAAACAAAAACATTATCATGCCCTACATATTTTTTAAAGTTTTCAATATTATTTTCGTCTGCTGTGAATATATACTCAAAATAACTTGAAGCCTCTTTAAAGAAATCGAAATTTTCTACACCTTCTTTATCCCAAAATACAGTTTTTATCCCATTGTTTTTACAATAATCAGTTAGTTTTCTTAGTTCTTTACGATGTTGGTTTTTATGGAGATTAGCCACTTCATAAGCCCACATACTAGAATTACCTTGCCAACAAGATTCAACTAGGAGGAAATCTGGTTGAAATTCTTCAATCTCTCTTAACCAACTTTCTTTTGTTATAGCTTTCAAGTCACAATCATATTTAAAACATTCTTGACTAAACTCATCAAGAATACTAGCAATCTTTAGTCCGTTTTTATTAACTTTTCTAAAGTATTTATTATTACTAATATTTTTTTTAAAAGATTCTAGATTACTTTGTTTCTTAAGATTAGAATTCTCAATTGTGATAGGTTGCGAAGTAATAACACTATTTTCTTTGCTAATTTTTTGTTCTACTGTCAATTCATCTATTCTAAAATTACCACTACCTTCTATACGAATAGCAATTCTAAAACTTTTTGCGTTATCAGGATTTTCAATTAATATATTTTTAGACTGTTTTGGATTAATCTTTTTAGATTTTATTTGTTTTTCATTGTTGAAATAAATAAGAATTAACTCAACCTTTAACGTCGGATCAATTACAAAATTCATATCCATTTTTAAATGACTACCAAATAAAAACAAGTTTTCATCCTTAGGTAATAATTCAAAGTTAGTAGATCTTTCAAATAAAGATAAATAAATTTTTTCATCATTTACAATTAATATTTGTCTATTATACTCAAATTTCAATTCTAATATTGATGCAGTAAAAAAGTTTGAAAAGCCATTGACACTAAAAGAGGGAAGACTATCTATTGACTCTAATACTTTTTTTTGCTTTTTTGTTTTCTCAAGTTCTTTCTTTAAATATGATTCTAACTCTAACTCTTTAATACTCATTACTTACTCCCCCGCTTTTTCCAATACCAAATAGTCAATTTCCCCAACTTAGAATTTTTTAAATTTTCATATCTCTTTGTTATAACTTTTTTTTCTGCTAATGCCTTTTCAGCCATATAAATTATTTGTTCTTTTTCTTCCAGTGCTTTAATTAATTGTTGTTTAAGCTCACTATTTTCAAGAATGAGGCTTTTCATTCTGTCATATTCAAAATTATTCATTAAACTTAACTCCTTATATTTAATCCTAGAAATCAACACAGACTACTATAAGTTTCATATAATCTTAATTTTTCATTTTCCCAATTATACTTGAAACTAGCTTTTATACTATTCCGACTTAATTGATTCCTTAACTTTTCATCTGAAAGTAGTTGATTAACTGCTTTAGCAATTTCTTCTGGATTATGTGAATCAATACAGATCCCTGTTTTATCGCCTTCAACAACTCGTTTTATCTCGGGAAAATCACACGCTACTACAGGTACCCCTGCCATCATATACTCAAATAATTTATTTGAGGATGCTGAATAATGGTTAAAACAAATATTATTTAACACTTGAAATCCTATATAGGCACTCTTTGTATATTTAGGTAAATCCGCCAACGGAACTTTTGGTATAAATTTTACTTTATCTTCGAGATTCATATCTTCTACCATTTTCATTAGTGTAGGTTTTATTTTACCGTCCCCAATAAATACAACTATTCCTTCATTAAACATAGGTACCGCTTGAACTATTTTATCTAATCCTCGCCCAACCTGAATTCCGCCTTGGTATAGAAGGATTTTTTCATCTTTAGGTAAATTAAGTAAACTATGTAAATCAATTTTTTCATTAATGGAAGATTGATTGA
Organism: Ureibacillus sp. 179-F W5.1 NHS; assembly: GCF_045369345.1. Classification (NCBI taxonomy): domain Bacteria; kingdom Bacillati; phylum Bacillota; class Bacilli; order Caryophanales; family Caryophanaceae; genus Ureibacillus; species Ureibacillus sp. 179-F W5.1 NHS. The sequence continues at coordinate 71,259 of NZ_JBIQFG010000008.1, forward strand.
TAAAAGGATAATTATGAAGGACATTCGGATAAAAACCATATAATTTTTCATTAAACTCCGCGCGAGTATCATTTTCTACTATCATTGTATCAATTTTTTTTATAAAGAAACTTTCTACTCTTTTAATCGTCTTAGGATTATAACCCGTTCGACTTGTTTGCACTTCATGTGAATCATATACAAGCTTTTTACGAGATAGCCTCCACTTCGATGCAATATATGCTTGTGGTAACGTATTCAAGTCATTCGCATGGTAAATGTCGTATTTTGATCTATAAGCTTTTGCAATCATACGTATGATAATATTTCCTTTAATTACAAAGCCTTTTAGTTTTGTTTTTAGCAGTACAGCAGCTAAAAGAGTTAAAGTTATAATAACGACAGGTAACATTACTAATAAAAGAAACCAGATAATTGCCGATATTAACAATAGAAATTTATTATCTAGTATTTTTTTATAGAGTTTTTGAAGTATTAATAAAGAAGTTGGGTATCGTCTTACTCTATTAACATTAAAATTTGAATTTACCTGTTCAAAATTAGGTAATTCTTTATTATTCGGATCTGCAATACAAATTAAGTCAACGTGATAACCATCTTCTGATAAAGCTGTACATTCACGCAAAACCCTTGCATCGTTTGTAAAGTGATTCCATACAAACATACAAACATTCTTACTCATACATTTCCACCTTAGTAACTTTCGATTTCATTTTTTTGGTACTATTTTCGAATCGTCCAAATAAATTAATTAAATCCAAAATATTTTTTTCCCAATAGAAATGATTTCTTACTAATTGAATACTATTCGTTTTCATTTCCACTCGAGTATTCGGATGATTTTTTAAATAGAGAATATGGTCTACTATTTCTTTAGCGTCCCTACTTTCTGTGATATAACCAACATTATATTTTTCAATCAACTGTTTTGAAAAACCAGATACTGAAGCGATTAATGGCAACCCGCTCGTCATATAGTCTATTAATTTACCAGGTAGAACCGTATCGAACACTTCTTTTTTTGTTAAAGCTAATATCCCTACATCATGTTGTCGGTTTAAAGTAAGACACTCTTCTCTCGTAGTTGGGGAAATAAAAGTGATATAGTTTAATTGATGTTCTGCGACGTATTGCTTCAATTCTTCTCTCTTCATACCATAACCGACAATACTTAGATGAACTTTTTCCTTATCTAATTCTCGAGCCAATGATTTTAAAAAATCAACATCTTGAGCCAACCCAATATTCCCTGTATAAATTGCTTTAAACCGCTTATCTTTATGTATATCTTCATTAATTTCAAATTCGCGTGCTGCGTTCGGTAAAAATATAATGTTTTCATCAGAAATATTAGCAACTTTTTTAATATGATTAGAAAAACGTGGACTATTCACTACAATAGCATCCGACTTTTTATATAATAGCTTCTCTACTCTAGTGAAAAACCAAAGAATAGGGGTGTAATTAAAAACCCCGACTCCCTTAAGGGATTCCGGCCATAAATCTCGAATATCTAAAACCATTTTAGCCCGATAACGTAATTTCGCTATAACACCTGCTATCCCTATAAAAATCGGAGGACTTGAAACAAATACGATGTCATATTTCCCCTTATTAAATAGTACAAAGAAAATCATTTTAAGTGTGAATTCTAAGTAAAATATAAGACGACTTAACATATTTAAAGAATATTTTCGTTTTTTTACAGTGACCCGATGAATTTGTTCGGCTTCATTTAAGTTCACATCATTCCAAAAGTTTTTGTCTTTATACAAATTTTGATTTGGATAAGATGCTTCTGTAGTTAACACCGTTACCTCATATCCTTTATCTTTCAACAGTTGATATATGTTTTTCATACGGTTACTAGCACTACCGATTTCCGGATAAAAGTTTTGTGTTATCATTAACACTTTCGTCGACACATAAGACATCCTTCCATATAGGCAAAATATACTTTAGAGAAATCTTCAATCTTCTCGGAAGTTAATTTTAAGCCATTTTTATTTCAATTATTATATCATAGAGTTAGAATATTTAGACCTAATTCTTAATCATATTTCTAAATATTAGAAATGATACATATTATTGCTTTATATGTATACCATTTTCCTCCTCATAATAATAACTTATTGATATTTTAAGGAAGTCTTATCTTTAATATTATGATTATTTCCTTAATTACTATTTTTCCCTTTTTCCCTTCAACCTATTTGTTTATAATCTAAGAATATACTGATAGTTAATAAAATTTCAACATTATATATTACTTTTCATTATATTACCAAGCATTTTTCTTCTTTTTATTTTCATCTATATCATAGCCTAAAAACAGCTTTTCGTTTTAGTAATTAACAAAATTTACAATAAAGATACAACTTCGTAATAATTATTGCTTTAATTAATAGTCTTATTGGCCGATATAATTCTAGAATGCTGAGCATTACTATAATCACAAATTTTCAGAGTAAAAATGACACCAATAAAAAGGAGCGTGTATGATGGAGAAATATAACAAAACCCTTATTAAGACAGGCGTATCGAGTGTTTTACTTTCATCCGGTATATTGTTAGGATCGAGTTTTGCTTCTGACCTACCATTTTCATCAATTGAAGTAGAAGCTGCATCAACGACAACTTATACAACAACAGCTAACTTAAACTTACGATCTACAAATTCTACTAAAGGAAAAATTTTATTAACGATTCCGAAGGGGAAAGCTGTTAATTATATCTCGAAATCTGGAACTTGGTACAAAGTTTCATATAATGGAAAAACCGGTTGGGTTAGTTCGGAATATATTAAAATAACAAATTCTGTCGCTACTACTAAAACAACTTATACAACAACAGCTAATTTAAATTTACGTTCGACTAACTCTACTAAAGGAAGTATTTTATTAACGATTCCGAAAGGGAAAGCCGTTAATTATATCTCCAAATCTGGTGATTGGTATAAAGTCACATACAACGGGAAAACAGGTTGGGTTAGTTCCGAGTATATAAAAGTTACAACAACTAGCACTGGGACAACAGCTAAACCTACTACTCCGTCTAAGCCAAGCACTAGTGTATCAACAACGAAATCAACTTATACTACTACAGCTAATTTAAATTTACGTTCGACTAACTCTACTAAAGGAAGTATTTTATTAACGATTCCAAAGGGGAAAGCCATTAACTATATTTCTAAGTCTGGTGATTGGTATAAAGTTACTTACAATGGGAAAACGGGCTGGGTTAGCTCGGAATACGTGAAAGTCGGAACTACTAATACTGGAACGTCGACTAAACCAACTACACCTTCTAAGCCAAGTACGAGTGAAACAGTAACGAAATCAACTTATACTACCACTGCTAATTTAAATTTACGTTCGACTAACTCTACTAAAGGAAGTATTTTATTAACGATTCCGAAAGGGAAATCCGTTAATTATATCTCCAAATCTGGTAGCTGGTATAAGGTTTCTTACAACGGGAAAACGGGCTGGGTTAGCTCGGAATACGTGAAAGTCGCAACTACTAATACTGGAACGTCGACTAAACCAACTACGCCTTCTAAGCCAAGTACGAGTGAAACAGTAACGAAATCAACTTATACTACTACAGCTAATTTAAATTTACGTTCAACTAACTCTACTAAAGGAAGTATTTTATTAACGATTCCGAAAGGGAAATCCGTTAATTATATCTCCAAATCTGGTAG